>JAQBVK010000287.1 GCA_027623585.1 Planctomycetota bacterium | reverse complement strand
CGGCGATTACCCTCCTCGCCCTTGTTGAAGGCGGCTTGCCACATGCGCAGGTCCTGCCCGCTGAGTTCCGCGAACTCGGCCGCTTGGCGGTTGAGTTCCTCGAACTCGACGCCGAGCGCGCGCTGCAAATGCGCCGCCCACAGCGCCGCCATCACCGGGTGGCCGGCTCCCAGCGCATCTTCCATGGCGAGTTCGAGTTCGGCACGCGCATTACGGGAGACCTCGCAGACGTTCTTGACGACGTCCTTGAGGCCGTTGTCGTTGAGCCACTTCTCGGCGTCTTGCAGAGCGGCTTCGTCACCGGTCGGCCACAACATCTCCCAGTGGCGCACCATCCAGTATGCCGCTTCACCGTCGCGTTTGGCGCCCAGGTTCGCTTCGGCCAAGAGACGGTAGGTCTCCGGATCTTCCGAACGTTTTGCGTCGGCCTGTTCGGCGGTGATCCGCGCGCGCTCGAAGTCGCCCGCAAGCACGTAGCCGCGTGAGCGTGCCTGCAGCACGTCGGCGAACTCGTAGCCGGACTGCAACTCGCCGTAGAGCGAATTCGTGAACTTGCGCCAACGGTTCTCGAAGGCTTCCCAGTTCGGGATGTCCGGATCCGCAACCTCGTCCACGAACAACTCCTTGGCCTTTTCGAGCGGCTGATAGCGGTCGTTCTTCTTATTTCCTTCCTTGGAGTAGAAATCCAAGTACTTCAGATAAGGCTCGCGATAAACCAAGCGGCCGGCTTTGCGCACCGCCTTGTATTCCTCCGGAATGCTTTGGCCCGGCGTGATCGCCGCTCCGTACACGCGACGGTCATTTTCTTCGTAGTTGAGCAAGAAGTAGACCAGCGACCATCCGTAGGCATAGTAATCGCCTTCATAGGAGAGCAGTCCGGTGCTGTCCGGGCCGGTGTTCCGGATGTGGCCGACCAGATCCTCCAGCGAGTGGCGATTCTCGCTGTGCTCCAGCCACCACCATTCGCGGAGCCGGTGGTCAGCGACGTTGTTCTTAACGATGGTGCCGTCGGCTTTGATCTGGCAGCCTTCGAAGTAGGACGCCGTGCCTTCGTCAAGCCAAGCCGGCGTGAACACGCCGCGCTTCTGCAACTTGTCGGTGAGGATCGTCATGAATTGGTGGCTCGATTCATGGAAGAGCGTTTGCCACAAATCCTCGCGCGACACGTCCGGGTCGCCATACGAACGGTCGTAGGCGGCCACGATGTTGGCGGCCGGCACCCAGTATCCGCCGACGCCCTCGCTCGGCAGTGCGCGGCCAATCGCTTCCGATGAGAAGCGGTCGAAGTCGCTGCGCTTACGGTGCACCGCGAGCAGCACCCGCGGCGTCTTCTTCTTGTAGTCGTAGACCTCTTGATAGAACTCGTAGATCTCGTCCATCGCGGACTGCAGAGTCATGAAGAATGCATAGTCGAGGTTGGTCTCGACGTCGTAGTAGCGCGATTTCTCCTCGAAGCGGTTCTCCCAGTCCTCGTGCTTCGCGTTCTGCTTGGCGATCCACGATGCGGACTTGCGTCGCACTTCTGCGGCTTGGAAGCCGCCGCCGGAGACTTCCTGGCCGGCCTTCTTGACCAATCCTTCCCACTCGCGCTCCAAGGCCTTGTCGGTCGGATTCAGCGCCATCAACTTCGACAGCAGATGGCCCGCGAGCCGGAACTGTTTCTTGCCGCCGGCGGATTTCGCGGACTTGAGCATCGCGGTCGCCCAGTCGTCGACGATCTTGTCGTCGCGATCCCAGCCCTCCCACAGCGCGGTCAAAGCCGCAGCGGTCTCGCTCGCAGGCTTGGATTGCCCACTGTATTTTTGCGACCAGTAGAGCCACTTGAGCCAGCGCAATTGCCCCGCGACGTCGTCCTGCGCGACCGCGATCTCATGCAGCAGGGCGTAGCCATGCGCGTCGTACGGTCGCGATGCGAGTTCGACGAGCGCCGCAGTCTCGGCCTCGTCTACGCGTCCGGCAAGCAGGTGCGCGCGCGCGGCCTCGAAGGGTTCGGCGACGCGGAGCGCGCGCGCCGGACCGGGCAGCGGCAGGACGGGAGTCGCGGGCTCGGCAACGAGCCACGCGCACGGAATCATCGCGGCGAGGAGGAACGGACGGAACATGGATGCCCACGCCTACGGTCGATCGGCCGTAGCGCGGGCTCCAGTCTAGTCTCTTGCGAGGGCGCCGTTGACCGCTCCAGCCTCGTTTGCGTCGGTCTCGGCGACGCGCGCGTTCTGATCAAGGAAGTCATAGCCGACCTCCGCGAGCCAGTCGTGCAGGATGCCCAACGGCACCGCAAGACCCATGTGCGTGACCACCTGCGGGCGGTAACTGCCATGGGTGTAAATCTTCGAGAACACGCCCACCAGTTCCAGCGAATCGGCGAGGAACACGCCGCCGCCGCTGTTGCCGAAGAAGGCCGGACTGGACACCATCCAGTAGGGTTGCGAGCCGATCTTCCAATCCGTGCGCGTCACTTCGCCGCGCGTGGCCTGTGCGGTGGTGCCGAGCGGGCAGCCGACGGTCCAGATCGGGGTGAAGGAACTGATCCGCGCTTCCGCATCGCGCGAGGCGAGCTTAGCCACGGGGCCGAGGTCGACGTCGGTACGAATCTCGAGCAGCGCGAGGTCGGCGATCACGTTCTCGGCGATCAGTCGCGCCGTGACGCGCACCGGAGTTTCGAGAATCTGGTCGAAGACGCAGGGAATGTCGATCTCGGTGTGCGCGACCGCGCTCGGCCGCGCCGCAGACGCATCCGTCGCGCCCGCCGCGCTCGTGCCAGCCTCCTCTCCATAGAGATCGCGCAACACGTGCTGCGCGCTCAAGGCCAGGTAGTACTGCCCGCGTTCGTCCTCACCGCGCCAGACCAAGACGCCGCTGCCGACCGACTCGATCGCGTCGATCTGGAACACCGGCATCAGCAGGCTTTCGCGCAGGGTCTGCTGAGCAGGTCCCGCCATGCGTTGCATGCCGTCCGCCTGTTGGCGCAGGGACGCGCGCAAGCTCTCGACTTGGGAAGCACTCTGCTCCAGGCGATCCAGCAAGGTATCGAAGCTCGAATCCGAGGCATCGATCTCGGCACGGGTCTGCGCCAAGGATCCTTCCCATTGGTCCAGCGCGCCCTGCCAGTCGGACATCCAACTCTCGCGCCAGTGCTGCTCCTTTTCCTCACTCTGGCGCTGCACCATGCGCATGGTGTCGAGCGCGGCGTGGAGTCC
>JAQBVK010000286.1 GCA_027623585.1 Planctomycetota bacterium | reverse complement strand
GGGGCGTTGAAGGTCAGAGCTGCAGCGCCCGCGCCATCGGTGCCAAGCATGGCGCCGAGGGTCGGGTTCTGGATTCCGAGCACGAGACCACCACAGGGGTTGCTCGGCTTGGTGAAAGAGCCAGCGCTGCCGTACAGGATCGCGACGCTCGAGTTCGCCGTGCAGTTGGTGGCGGTCAAGGTCATCGCACCGGGGCAGCTGCCGCTCGCGGCCAAAGCCGGACCCGCCGGACCGGCCAGCTCGGTGTAGAGGGTGCCGTTCCACTCGCGCGGCGAGAAGGTGTTGGGCGACAGCGTGCACGGCGGGGTGTAGTTCGGCTTGCCGTAGTAGGTGCTGATGTCGCAGTGCGTGCCGGCGTACGGACCTCCGGGGAGGGTCGTGCCGTTGGTGTAGCGGATCGAGGTCGCGCCGATCAAGGTCACGTAGATGCCGTAGGTCGAGTTCGCGCTGAACACGTAGGGAGCGCCCGGATGCGTCAAGTTGATGTTGGTCGGAGTGCCGGTGCCCAAGCCAATGGCCGAGCCGGTGCCGATCAACACCCAGCCGTGCGCGCACATGTCGCCGGTGTCGCGACCGACGCAGGTGCCCGGAACCGCCCACACTTCAACGTCGACGTTGATGAGCGCCGAGGTGTGGATGTCAATGCACTCAAGGGTGATGTCCGCGCCGTGTACGGCGACATCGAACATGTTGCCGGCCTGGCCGTTGTTCGCGGTCATCGGGGTGGGGGTCGTGCCGCTACCGCAGCCGACGCCGTTGAAGACGCCACCGGAGGAAGTCGTGCCGAAGGTCGGCGGGAAGAGGTTGCCGGTGTCGTCCAACTGTTGGGCGGCTACCGGGGCGAGCGCGAGGAGCGCCGCAGTGAGGATGGGGGTAAACATTCGTTTTGCTTCTTGGAGGGAACCAGAGGGGAAGGGTTCCGAGCGTTCTGCCGGGCAACCATTCAAAAGGATCGCCTAACAACAAGGCCTTGTCAATGGATCTTGCTGAGACTCGCGAAAGGCCTTCACCGGCGGCTTAGAGGCTCCGACCAGAGACTCGCATCCGCCGCTATCCTGCCCCCCATGACGCAGACCGTGGAATGGAATCAGGCGGCCACGAGCTCCCATCTCCACCCTGGGGTCCCTGAAGCCGTCCTGGAGGGGCTCCACGCCCCCTCCGCGCACCGCGGCCAACAGGGTTCCGGAACCTACGCACGACTTCATCAGATCCGCGCGACGGCGGGGCGGCTGTTCGGTTCCGCCGTGCCGGAGCGCGTGATTTTTACGCCGGGTTGCACCTGGGGCCTCAACCTGGCGATCCTCGGCGCCGTGCAGCCCGGCCACAGGGTGCTGACCAGCGCGCTCGAACACAACGCGGTGGCGCGCCCTCTGGAAGCCGCGCGCCGCCGTGGCACGCAGGTCGAAGTGCTCGACTTCGACGCGACGGGACGCTTGCGCTTGGAAGAATGGGAGACTCGCTTGCGCGCCGGCGCCGATTGGGTGGTGCTCTCGATCGCGAGCAACCTACTGGGAACGATTCAAGCTTGGGAAGAGATTTGCCGGCTCGCGCGACAGCACGGAGCACGCGTGATTCTCGATCTCGCGCAGGGCGGCGGGCTGATCCCCGTGGATCTCGATGCGCACGGTTGCTCCTACGCCGCGGTCTCCGGACACAAGGGGCTGCATGGCCCGCGTGGCGTTGGACTGCTGTTCGTCGCGCAGGATGAGAATCCGGAGCCCTGGATTCGCGGCGGTACCGGCACCGAAGGCGCCCTGCTCGAGATGCCGGAGTCGTGGCCGCAACGCTTGGAGCCCGGCACCTCGAACCTGCCCGGTATCTTCGGCCTCGGCGCCGCCCTCGACTGGGCCGAAGCGCATCCGCCGAATCTGACGCCGGTGCGCGCGCGCCTCGCCGCCTTGGAAGCTTGGTGCCGCGCGCGCACGGACCTGAAGGTGATGCCGCCGGAACCGCTCGACTGGAAGCATCGGCTCTCGGTGCTCGCGATCCGCCCCACGCGCATCCCATCGGAACTGCTCAGTACCGCCTTGGGTGCGCGCGGCATCGATCAGCGCTCCGGCTCGCTCTGCACCAGCCGCGTGCTCCCGGCCCTGGGACTGAGCGGCGGAGTGGTGCGTCTCTCCCCCCCCCTCGACGCCGATGACGCCGAATTCGCGGCAGTCCAGGGCGTGCTCGCCGAATCGCTCGATGCCCTCGCTTGAGGCGATCCTGCTCGCGGCCGGCGCAGGCCGTCGGCTCGGCACACCCAAGGCTCTGCTCGAGTTGAACGGGCGCTGGATGCTCCCCTCCCTCATCCGCGCCTTGCGCGAGGGCGGCGCCGAGGTGGTGAGGGTCGTGATCCGCGAGGATGAGCGCGAAGAGTTGCTCGCGCGTGGTCTCGACGCCCTGGCCACGCTGCTCGTCAACCCTCAACCCATGCGTGGTCGGAGTTCTTCGATCCGCTGCGGACTGGCGGCGGCGCCGCTCGATGCCGCCGTTTTGATTCATCCTTGCGACGTCCCGCTGCTCTCCGCTGCGGCGGTCGCCAGCCTGGTTGCGGCGTGGCGCGCGCATCCGCAACGTGACACGCTCGCCGCTCGGTTGGTGACCCCCGGCGGCCGCGGCGGTCATCCCTTGCTGCTCGGCCGGAGTCGGGTCGCCGAGGCGCGCGCGCTCGAGGATTCAGAGTCCCTGCGCAACTTGCTCCATCGCGATCCGGCGACGCGCTTGGACCTCGCGCTGCGCGGCGATCCTGGACCCTTCCTCGACGTCGACACTCCCGAGCAGAAGACCTTGCTCGAGTCCCTGCTGCCCGGCGATCTTCAGTCCGGCACCGACCAGCAATAACTGCCGCCGAGCAGAAACTCGACCACGTCGGAATGCAAACTCGCGTCGAGGGCGTAGTCGTGCGGCAGTCGCTGCAGCGCCGGCACCGGCGGTTGCAGGCGCGGATCCTGCTCTGCGGCGCGCGTACCTCCGGCGAGCAGGTAAGCGGTCCAACGCGGGCCCTCTCGATCCAGCCAGCCGAAGTGACCCGCGCCGAGTTGGCGCGCCCAGTACGCCAGCCATGCGCGCTGTAGTGCTGGATCGCCGAAGCCGCGCTGCGCGTACTTCCAGACCGGCTGCAATTCCAGGCGCTCGAGCGGCTCGCAGCCCTCGAGGTGGACGCGCAACAGTTCGATTTCCTCGGCGCCTCCCGCAAGCGCGAACAGGAGCGCCGCGGG
>JAQBVK010000285.1 GCA_027623585.1 Planctomycetota bacterium | reverse complement strand
CTTGCCGCTCAACTCCAGATCCGGAGCCGGGCGCGCAGTCGCACGGCTCGCGCGCCAGTCGATTTCGGAGATCAATTGACGATGCACCGCAAGCGCCGCCATGGGCGTGCTCGGATATCCGCCGGTTCCGCGCAATGAGCGAACTTCGAGACCATCGCGGAGCAACAAGGCGTCGCCGAGTGGAAGCGCATTCAAGGAGGCGGCCATCGCGTGGCCCTGCAGGAGTCCCCGCGCCGGCAGCACCTGCACCCGAGTGAATCCGGCGTCGCGCCAGGCTTTGCCTTCGTCATCGGACCAAGTGACCAGATCCGCGACCCGCTCCCAAGCGCGGAAGGACGCGCGGGCGCCGAGCTCCATCGCGGGAATCGGTCCGGCGCCTTCATTGCTCTGTTCGCTACGGTACGGATTCTCGACGCCCTCTCCGAGTTTTGCTTCATAATTGGCGTGAACCCAGGCCGGATACAGGATCCAGTCTTCCGCAGCTTCGACCACGTGGGCGGCGGGCCAAGCGTCGCGGTCGAGGCTTCCGCGCAGGGCCGGCTCACCGCGGCGGAACAGCAGATCTTCGCGCCGCTCCACGTTCTCAGAGTCGCCTTCCCAAATGCTGATGCCAAGCACGAGCACGGCGTCGCGCGGCGCCGGAGCTTCCTGCGGGGCGCACGGAAGCACGAAGGGCAGAAGCGAAAGGAGGCCGGTGAGTCCGAGAATCATGAAGGGCAGATGGTATCCTCCCCGCTCTGAGTCCAGCCCTCTTCGTCCTCAATTTGGCGATTACGGTCGTCCTGCTAGGCCTGACCGTCTGGGCCGGACGGCGCGCGCGGCGGCGCCTGCATTACGCGAGTGCGGTGTTCACTCTGCTCGCGTTGACCGGAGCCATCGTGCAGGCGGAACTGTACGGTCGGGCCTACGAAATCCCGACGTTGCGTCTGCGCGTGCATCTTGGCTTTGCATTCGCGGCGCTGGCGTCCATCCCATGGGTTGTGCTGACGGGCTTGCGTCTGCGGGTTCAGCCTAACGCGCGCCCGCACCACCGACGTGCGGTCGGAACCTTCATCGCTCTGATCGTCGTGGCGATCGTCACCGCGATCTGGATGCTGATCGCGGCGGTGCCGATCGCGGATTGATTCAGTCCGGGAGTTCCGCGCCGAGCGCTTCGCGGAGAACCCGCGCCGGATGCAGGACTTGGGCGCGCACGCCGCGTTCGCGCAGCGCCGCTTCGATCTGCAACATGCAACCGGGGTTGCCGGCCACCACCCATTCCGCGCCGCTGTCGCCGATGGCTTGTGCCTTCGCATTCCCGAGCAGCATGGCGATCTCGGGTTGCTTCGCGAAGGAGGCGCCGCCGGCGCCGCAGCAGAGGTTCGCGTCGCGCAGCGCGCAGACGGCGAGCGCGGGAGTTTCGGAGAGCATGCCGTCGGTGGAACCCGCGCCGCCGAGTACGTTCAAGAGATGGCAGGGCGGTGCGTGCGCGACGCGTCGTGCGACCGGCCGAAGCGTTCCGCGCAGGCCATGTCTCCGGACAAATTCGATCGGCTCGGCGACCGGGGCCTTCGGATCCGCGGCGAGCAGGTGCGCCGCGCAGCCAGCCGAGGGGACGATCCATGCATCGGCGTCACCGCGCGCGCGTAGCGTGGCTGCTGCTGCAGCGGCGCCTTCTTCCGGCGCGCCGGCATGCGCGTGCAGGGCGCCGCAACAAGCGGGCTGATCGGGGACGCGCACGTCGAAGCCTTCGGCGGTGAGGACGGCGACCACTTCACGCAAGGCGTCACCGAGCAACTCCGGATAGGTGCAGCCGAGGTGCAGCGCAACCACACCGCGCGCTTCACCGCGCGCCGCGAAGTTGCGCCCAGCCTTCGGACGCCAGGCGCGGGGATGCCGAGGCACGGCGCGCGCGAGGCTGCGGAGCCGCGCGGGTCCCCAACGCTCCACGAGCGCGAGCAGGCCGATCCGGCGAGCGGTCCGCGCGAGCCGGCCGAAGAGGCGTTGGCGGCTCGTCGAGGAGGCGAAGCGCTCCAGAAAACTCGGCGCCCGATCCGCGGCGGCGCCCGCACGCTGCCGCTCCACCAATTGATGGTAGGGGACTTGAGATGGGCAGACCGGCTCGCAGGCGCGGCACATCACGCAGCGATCGACCCAGCGCGCTACCTCCGCCGGCGCTACGCGATCCTCGGCCTGTGCGCGCATTAAGCTGATGCGTCCGCGCGGCGAATCGCTTTCGATTCCCGTGGCCCGGTAGGTCGGACAGGCCTCCAAGCAGAGGCCGCAGTGCACGCAGTCGAGCACGCCGGGAAAGCCAGCGAGCGGATCGGAAGGCGGCAAGGAAGTGTCGCCTTCAGGCCGCATCCAATCGAATGCGCTCCCACTCATGCGGTCTCCTCGTCGGCGGCGAACGGAAGGGCGCCAGGAGCGCAAGCTTCGGTCAAGGCGTCGAGCCAGGGCGGACGCGCGCTAGTTGGAATCGTGATGGCTTCCGCGGGAGCGAAGCCTGCTGACGAGCGGCCTTCTTGCAGTGCCGACCAATCCATCGGGCCGGCCGGATCGTCGGCGGGGGCGAAAGCATGGGCAAATCTCCGTGGCAACTCTGCGAATTGCGCGAGCGCGCGCAGGCGCGCTTCGTGAAACTCTTCCTTACTGACCGGTTCGAGGACCGAGAGTTGCGGAGTGTGACCGTCCCAAGCGGCCCAGGCGTCGCCATTGGACTCCTGAAAGTGCCAGAGTGGATCGGGCAGAGCGGCAGCGCGCAGCGTCGCGACGTTGCGCACGCGTGAGGTACTCAGACAACGTGGGCGCGGCTGGAGGCGGAGCACCAAGCTGAGAGCGGCGGCGAGGAATCCTCCCGAGCCGAGGAACAGGCGCGTGAGATCGTAGCCCGCCACCGACTTCACGACGCGCGCGCCGGTGCGCACCACGGAGCCATCGGCGAGCATCCAGGTGCCTCCGAGGACTTGATCGCGCGGCGGTCCATAGGCGCCGTGCAACAAGGAGAGATCGGGCGCCAGGAAGACGCCGCCGAGCGTCCCTTCGGCCGCGCAGGGCGCGTCGACGGCGAGCATCAGGCCGTGCCCCGCGAGTTCGGCGTCGAGCGTTGCGGGCGCCGTGCCGGCGCCGACTTCACAGGTTTGATCCTCGGCGTCCAGCCAGACCATGCCCGTGAAGGGAGTGCAGTCCAGCCAGCGCGCCGGAGCCGCATGCGGCCGATGCCGATGGATGCGGGTACGTCGGCCGCACGGCGTAATGCTCGCGCCCTCGGCC
>JAQBVK010000284.1 GCA_027623585.1 Planctomycetota bacterium | reverse complement strand
GGTTCGCCGCCGGACAAGGCCAGCGGCACCAGCGCCAAGCCCGCCGCCAGGGCGGTCATCAGGATCGGCGCGACGCGTTCGCTGGCGCCGCGGCTCACGGCGTCGCGGAAGCTGCTCACGCCTTCGTGTTCCTGTAGGTGGCGAATGTGCGCCACCAGCATGATTCCGTTGCGCGCAGCGATGCCGAACACGGCGATGAAGCCGATCAGCGCGCCGATCGAGAGCACACCGCCGCTCCACCACACGCCGGCGACTCCACCGATCAGCGAGAGCGGCAGATTGATCATCACCAGCGCGGCGTCGCGCGCGCTGCGGAAAGCGGCGTGGAGCAGGACGCTGACTCCGGCGGCGACCAGCGCGCCGAGCAGCAGGAGCCGTTGTCGCGCGCGACTGGCGCTCTCGAACTGGCCGCCATACTCGACGCGATAGTCCGGCTCGGCTTCGAGCACAGCGTCCACCGCAGCCTGGACTTCGCGCGCTACGGCGCCGAGATCGCGTCCGGCGACGTTGCAGGAAACGACGATGCGCCGCTCGCCGTTCTCGTGTCCGATCTTGTTCGGCGTGGAACTGCGTTGCAACTGCGCGACTTCACCGAGCGAGACCAGTGCCGCGCCGGATGCGAGCGGGAGGCGCTCGAGTTCGCTGAGCTTCGGCGCCGCCTCGCCGTGGCGGAGCACGACGTCGTAGCGCGACTTGTCGCGCAGGATCTCGGTCGCCAAGTGTCCTTGGTAGATCGCCTCCACGGAGGCCGCGAACTCGGCCGGTGCGATCCCCGCGGTGGACAGCGCGGCGGCGTCCGGCTGGATGCGTAGGGAGGGAATCTCGACCTGGGTCTCCACGGCGAGATCCACTGCGCCGGGCACCGCCGCCATCGCGTCGCGAGCCGCGGCGGCGATGCGCCGCAACTCGGCGAGATCCGTTCCAAAGATCTTGACCGCGATCGCCGCGCGAGTGCCCGAGAGCATGTGGTCGATGCGGTGCGAGATCGGTTGCCCGACCGAGAACAGCAGACCGGGAATCATCGACAGCTCCTCGCGGAGTCGCGCGAGCATCTCTTCACGATCTTCCAAGCCCGGCTCGAGCCGTACGTCGATCTCGGAGTACTCCACGCCTTCCGCGTGTTCGTCGAGTTCCGCGCGGCCGGTGCGCCGGGCGACGGTCATCACGCCCGGCTGTCTCATCACGACGCGCTCCGCCGCGCGCACCAACTCGTCGCTCTGCTCCAGCGAGGTGCCGGGCAGCGTCACGGCGGTGAGGGTGAGCGCGCCTTCTTGGAATTCCGGCAGGAAGGCGGTGCCGAAACGCGCGGCGCCGACGCCGGCGAGGATCAGCAGCACCGCCACGCCGCCGAGCAACCATCGCGAGTGGCTGAGCACGGCGGCGAGGGTGCGGTCGTATCCGCTTCGCAACGCGCGGATCGGCGCCGGTTCGCGACCGGTGCGGACTGCGGAGGACCCGGGCAGCAGCAGGGCGCAGAGCACCGGCGTCACCGTCACCGCAACCAGCAAGGACGCAGCGAGGGCAACGACGTAGGTCAGGCCGAGCGGCAGCATCAGCCGGCCCTCGACTCCCTCCAGGAAGAAGGAAGGAAGGAACACCAGCATGATGATCAGGGTGGCGAAGACGATCGATGCGCGAATCTCGATGCTGGCATCGCGCACCACCTCGAGGCTGGGTCGCCGTTCACTTTCCTTGCGCCGCGCGTTCTCGCGCAGACGCCGAAACACGTTCTCGACGTCGATCACCGCGTCGTCCACCAACGCGCCGACCGCGATCGCCATGCCGCCGATCGTCATCGCGTTGAGCGAATGTCCGAACGCATCGAGCACCAGCAACGCCGCGATCAAGGACAGTGGCAGCGCGGTCAGGGTGATGGCAGTCGCGCGCAGATTGAGCAGGAAAAGTCCGATGATCGCCACCACCAGCAGGGCGCCGTCGCGCAGCGCGTGCAGGAGGTTGAGCAGCGAGACTTCGATGAAGTCGGCCTGGCGCAGGAGGTTGCGGTGCAAGGTCGAGCCGGGAGGCAGTTCGGATTCGATCCCGTCGAGCGCCGCGTCGAGCAAGCGCGTCAATTCGAGAGTGTTCACCTCCGGCTGCTTCTGGATGCCGAGCACGATGCCCGGCTCGTCCATCACCGCGCCGGTGCCGCGCACCGGCCGGGCGGCTTCGATCACCGTGCTCAGGTCCGCGACCCGCACCGGCGCTCCGGGTCCGTTGCGCACCACCACGCCCGCGACGTCTTCGCGATCTTGCAGACGGCTCGCGAGCGAGATCACGTACTCCCCGCCCCCGGAGGTGGCGAAGCCCGCCGACACCGTCCGATTGGCGGCGTCGAGCGCCGCAGAGATCTCCAAGGTGGAGACGCCGTGCAGGGCCATGCGCACGGGGTCGAGCCGCACCTGGAACTCGCGCGCCTCGCCGCCGATCACGCTGACCTGCGCCACGCCCGGGACCGCGAGCAGACGACGGCGCAGCACGCGATCGGCGAAGTCGCGCAACTCCAGCGGATCGCCTTCGCCGCCGGTGAGACCTGCGAACAGAACCTCTCCCATGATGGAGGTCACCGGACCGAGGGTCGGACTGCCCGCCGCTTCGGGCAGCGACTCGGCCGCGAGCGCGATCTTCTCGGCAACGGTCTGACGCGCACGCAGGATGTCGGTGCCCCAGTCGAAGTCGGCGTGCACGATCGAAATCCCCGCCGTGCTCGAAGAGCGCACGCGCCGCACGCCGTGCGCGCCGGTGAGCGTGCTCTCGATCGGGAAGGTGACCAGCCGCTCCATTTCGATCGCGGCAAAACCGGGCGCTTCGGTCAGCACCGTCACGGTGGGCGCAGTGAGATCGGGAAACACGTCCACCGGCATGCGGCGCGCCGCGAGGGACCCCCACACCAACAGCGCGCAAGCGCTGAGCAACACCACGGCGCGATGGCGCAGAGACCAGGCGATGAGAGCATCCATGGCTTAGTGACTGTGCTCCGGAATCACGCCGGAGAGGGAGATCAATCGGATCACGTAGGCGCCGTCGGTGACGACGCGTTCGCCGGCGCGCACACCGGAGCGCAGTTCGACCCATTCGCCGTCGCGCACTCCGGTCTGCACGACGCGCCGTTCGAAGACCTCGCCAGAGATCTGCACGAAAGCGACGCTGAGTCCGTCCTCGTCCACCAACGCGGACTCGGGGACGGCGAGCGCCATGCGCGGCGCTTCGCTCGCCACCCAACCGGAGAGCACCGCTCCCGAGCGCAATCCGGTCGTC
>JAQBVK010000283.1 GCA_027623585.1 Planctomycetota bacterium | reverse complement strand
CCCTGCCGCTCTGAAGATGAAATCCCCCGCCGAGCGCCCTCACGCGAAGCTCTACGAGGGGCTGGGGTGGGCGGCGGCGCTGGCGGCTGGCGTGCTGGTGCTCCTGCCCTCCACGCTCGAGCTCTTGCGCGCGCGCGACGCTGAGACGGCCGCGCTCGCACGCGCTGAAATCGCCGAGGCCGCTTCCGACCGCGCCGTGCGCGAGTTGCTGTGGCTCGAGAACGATCCCGCCGCGGACGAAAAACTTCGCGAAGCCGAAGCCGCTGCGGCGCGTAGAAAGGAGACATCCCATGACTGAATCGAAACTCTCCGACGTGGCGGCCGCGCAGCGCTTCGCCCAGTCCTTCCGAAGGCTGCGTGAGCAGGTCGGCCGCGTCATCGTCGGCCAAGAACCCGTGATCGAGGAACTCTCGATCGCACTCGCCGCGCGCGGCCACGCCGTGCTGGTCGGCGTACCCGGGCTCGCCAAGACGCTGCTCGTCTCGACCTTCGCGCGCGCGCTCGACCTCTCTTTCCGGCGCATCCAATTCACGCCGGACCTGATGCCTTCGGACATCACCGGTTCCGAGGTGCTGCACCTCGATCCCGAAACGGGCGAGCGAACCTTTCGCTTCGTGCGCGGGCCGGTGTTCGCCCAAGTTCTGCTCGCTGACGAGATCAATCGCACGCCGCCGAAGACGCAGGCCGCGCTGCTCGAAGCGATGCAGGAACGTCAAGTCACCAGCGCCGGTCACACCCACGCGTTGCCGGAGCCCTTCTTCGTACTCGCCACGCAGAACCCGATCGAGCAAGAGGGCACCTACCCCTTGCCCGAAGCCGCGCTCGACCGCTTCCTGTTCCTGATCCGCGTCGAATACCCGACAGCGGATGACGAAGCCGAGATTTTGCGCCGCACCACCGGCGCCGAGGGCGGCGAAGTCGAGCCGGTGTTCGGCGCGCAGGATCTCCTGCACCTCCAGGCCTTGGTGCGCGAAGTGCCTGCCGCCGAATCGGTGATCGAATACGCGGTGCGCTTGGTGCGTTCCACCCGCCCCGGCCCCGACGCGCCCGATTTCGTGCGCGAATGGGTGACGTGGGGCGCCGGACCCCGCGCATCGCAGAACCTGATCCTCGCCGGCAAGGCGCGCGCGCTGCTGCACGGACGCCATCACGTTTCGGCGCAGGACGTCGCGGCGCTCGCGCCGTCGGTGCTGCGCCATCGCGTGTTGACCAACTTTGCCGCCGAGGCCGAGAACATCAGCTCGGACGACGTCGTGGCGCTGGGCGCGCTCGAACCACATCCGAGCGCGCTGGACGGGGAGCGTGCCGCGGGCGTCGGATCCTAAGCTGCTCGCGCGGCTAGCGCGGCTTGAACTGCGCGCGCGCACGGCAGTCGAAGGACTGCAGGGTGGGCGACATCGTTCGCGCGCGCGCGGATCTTCCACCACCTTCGCGCAGCACCGCGAGTACACGCCCGGCGACGATCCGCGGCGGCTCGACTGGAAGGTGCTCGCGCGGACCGACCGGCCGATCGTGCGCGAGTACGAAGAGGAAACTTCGCTCACGCTGTGGATCGTCCTCGACGCGTCGGCGTCGATGGCCTTCGGCAGTCTCGATTGGAGCAAGTGGGATTACGCGACCTGGCTCGCCGCCGCGCTCGCGCGCGTTGCCTGCAACCAACAGGATCGCTTCGGTCTGGTGATTGCGCGCGGATCCGAGGCCACGCTCGCCTTGCCCGCCGCGGGCGGCGAAGCCCACTGGCACGCGCTGGTCACCCGGCTCGAGGAGTTGCGGAGTGCCGGGGAGGGAGATCCCGGCGCGGCCTTGCAGCAGAGCGCCGGTTTGCTCGAACGACGCGGCGTGGTGGCCTGGATCAGCGACTGCTTCGGCGAGCCGCACGCCGCCGCGCAAGGCATTTCGCGCCTGCGCCATCGCGGCCATGATCTGTTGGTGCTGCGCGTGCTGGACCCCGCCGAGATCGAGTTCCCCTACGATCAGATTACGCAGTTCGAGAATTTGGAGGGTGCCGAGCGGCTACGCCTCGATCCGCGCGCGGTGCGCGACGCGTATCTCGAAGAGTTCGAGGCGGCCGCGATCTCCGCCGCCAACTGCGCGGCCTCGGCTGCGACTTCCGACGCATGCCCACCGACGAACCGCTCGACGTCGGGCTCGTCGAATTCCTCGCTCGCCGCGGCGCGCGCATGCGCCGCATGAGCCGATGATTTTTGGCGCACCCTGGATGCTGGCCGCGCTGCCGCTGGTTGCGGTGCCGGTGATCATTCACCTGCTGCAGCGCCGGCGCTTCCGCCGCGTCGAGTTCGCGGCGATGGAATTCCTGCGCCGCGCGATGAAACGCATGCGCCGACGCGTCTTGCTCGAAGACGTGCTGCTGCTCGCGCTACGCACGCTTGCAGTGCTCGCGATCATCCTGGCACTCGCGCGGCCCAGCGCGGAGCGGCCGCCGGGTTGGTTGGCCGAGGCCGCGCGTTCCGAGATCGTGATCCTCGACAGTTCCTTGTCGATGAATCACCGCAGCGGCGGGCAAACCGTGTTCGAGCGCGCCTCCGCGCTGGCAGAGCGCATGTTCGAAGCCGCCGATCCGCAGCGCGGCGCGCGCGCGGCCCTGATTCTCGCCGGCATCCGCGCCGAGCGCCTCGCCGCCGGAGAACCCACCGCGGCCTTGGCTGCGCTGCAGCAACTCGAAGGCGCCGGATCCGGCGGCGCCGACCTCAATGCTGCGCTTGCGATCGCGCTTCGTACCGCGGAAGACTTTCTGCTCGACGCGCCGCCGCGCGTCACCGTGCTGACCGATCTTCAAGCCTACGCTTGGGACCTTGCCGGAGACGGCGCCGCCGCGCTCGCGCGGTTGGTGCAGGCCGGTGTGCCGGTGGAACTGGTGGACGCCGGCGCGCGCGAACGCGACAACGTCGCCGTCATCGCGCTCGAACTTCCTGCCAAGCGGCTGGTGCTCGGCGATTCCGCGGACGCGATCGCGACGATTCGCAACTTTGGCGCCGCCAGCGCCGAGGTCCACGCCGAAGCCTTGCTCGACGGGGATCCGATCGCGAACGTGACGCTGACTCTGGCAGCCGGCGAGGAAGTCGAATGGCCGTTCGCCGTGGATCCGCGGCTTTCCGGCGCGCGTACTTTGGAGGTGCGGCTCGCGCACGACGCATTGATCGAAGACGACGCGCGCGCCGTCGCTTTCGAGTTGAGTGAAGCGCTCGAGATGGTGATCGTCGGCGAACCCGCGCTGCGTGAGCGCACTCCGGGCGTGTGCGACGCGTTGATCTCCTATTTCGATCTCGGCGAAGGATCGCCGCTCCGCGCGCGACTCCTCGCGCCCGGA
>JAQBVK010000282.1 GCA_027623585.1 Planctomycetota bacterium | reverse complement strand
CCGTGCACTCCCGCCGCGATTACGACGGCTTGCGTCAACACCGGATCGAGCAACTGCTCGCGCTCCGCGATCACCACGTTGAGATGGATCTTCAGCGCGGAGCCTCCGCCGACCCGGCCGCTCAAACCGAGGCCGAGCGCCGCAAAGCCGCGCGTGACTGGGTCGTTCGCATCGCTCTCGAAGAGCGCGCGCAGCGCTGCTTCGGCTTCATCCGTCGCCAGCAGACCGAGGCCGAGGCAAATCGCCTGACGCACCGAGGCGCGGTCGTCCTCGAGCGCGCGAATCAGCAGGCCTTGGCTCGCCGGATAGCCGATGCGCCCGAGCGCGATCGCCGCGGCTTCGCGCAGCGCAGGCTCCTCGTCAGTGATCGCCTCGATCAACAACGGCAGCGCGGTGAGCAGCAGCTCCTCGCGCTTCACGGCCCATGCGCTGGCGCCGTAGCGCCCGTCCTCGCGAACCGCGCGCGCCGGGAAATCCGGCTCTCCGCGGAACAAGAGTTCGCGCTCATGCTCGAACCACGCTTCCCAACCGGCGCGGCGCTGCGCCATTTGCAGCAGAGGTGAAGCCGCCAACTCGGGATCCAATCCGAGAGTGCGCTCTTGATCCGGCCCGTGATACGCGCCGGGAACCTGCGGTGCCTCCTGGCAGAACGCCGGAAGGGAGAGTCCGATCAGAAGAAGAGAGGTCAGCATGACGGGACCTCGCTCGCAATCCGCGAGCGTGGCAGCCCATCTGCGGCCGCGGCTTTCCCGCACTTGAGCCTGAAATCAGGCCTTCCTGATTATTCGTGCAGGTCGCCGACGACCATCAAGATGTCGTCCTTCGGCAGCAACCCCACGGCGCCGATCCGGCGATCGGAGGCATCGCTCTCCACGGCGACGATGCCGCCCTCGTGGCTCATCTGAGCCAGGTTGAGTCCGCCGCCCCCATTGCCGTTGCTGATTGCGTGTTGCATCACGAACAGCGTGCGCAGACCGTCGGTCCAATACTCCAAGTAGACGTAGTTGACCGGCGAAACCTGCGCGCGCAAGTCTTCGACCACCGCCTTTTCGCGATAGAAGCCCGCCGGCGGGTAAGTCAAAGCGCGCGGCGTGATGCCGAGCAAAGCGTCGTGGACGATGGGGTTGTACGGCTCTTCGGGCAGCACGTCATTCACCCACTGCACGCTGCTCTGGTTCGGATTCATCTCCACCGTCAGAGTGGTGAGGCTTTGCATCACCTGGGTGCCGCTCTCGTCCCAAACCGTCCATCCCAACAGCAGCCCAGTGCCCACTTCGTGCACCAAGTCGATCGGGCCGAGATTCCGCAGCGAGTGCGCGCGTGTGGTCACGCAAGCGCGGCCGTCCACCGTCACGGTGCCCGGCATCTGCTCCCAGCGATAGTTCGCGTAGAGGCCGCGCGCGTGCAGGTGCAAATCGCGCAGTCGCGCGATGTAACTCGTCCGCATGCCGTAGAGCGCTTCGAGCAAAGGATGCGGCAAGATCCAGGCCTGGGAAATTTCGTCCCACACTTCGAGCACGTCCACGCGCAAGTTTCCGGTGCCGTCCGACTGGAAGAGTTCGCGGAAGCGGAGGAGTGCGCCCGAAGCATCGCGGCTCTCGAAGATGCGCACCGTGCGCAGGCTCCAGAGTTCGGCAACAGTCAACGTCGGAGGGTGATCCGTCCTCTGCCGAGCGCCTGCTCCGCCGGGTCCACTCCAAATCGCGTTCTGATTGCCGGATGAGGCCGCCGACCAGCCGCCGTCTGAAGTCTGCGCCGATCCCTTGCAACTGGCAAACAGTGCGACCGCTCCGAGGAGCAGCGCACCGGCCAGGCGGAAGGGGGCGGCGGGCACGCGGTTCATCCGTCATCTCTCATCGGCGCCATGGACCCCATCATGAACGATCGCGTCAGCGGAGAAAGCTTCTCCGGCGGGACTTCTCGCACCACGAGCCGTGCGATCAGCATGCGGCGGGTCTCCGCCGGCACCGCTTGCGCGAGTCCGAACTCTTCGATTCCAAGCCCGCGTTTGGTGCCGAGCAGTTCCGCTCCCCCGAACCAGGCCAGGCCGGCCAGTAACAGAATGCTTGCGGCCGCCGCCCACCGGGGCCAAGCCATCAGCCGGGTGCGCTGCTCCGGCGAATCCTTGCGAAGCTCCGCAGACACACGCGCCCAGAGCTCGGGCGGAGCAGACACCTGCGGCAGACGCGCGAGCTCCACCCCGTCCGCCAATGCGGCGGGCGCACGCTCTCCGCCGAGCGATCGCAACGCTGCGATCAACTCGTGAGAGAGTTCGTCGGGGTTGAGTTCAGATGCCATTTCCTTGGGGATGTTCGTCGTCGGTCCAGCCGCGTGCTTCGAGATACTCGCGCAGCGCCGCATGCGCTCGGTTCAGGCGGGATTTCACTGTGCCGAGGTGAGTTTCCTGCACCTCGGCGATCTCCTCGTAGCTCAGGCCCTCGACGTAGCGCAGTGTGAGCAGCGCGGCGAAACGAGGGTTGATTTGCTGCAGCGCTTCCTGCACCAGCGATCGCGCTTCGGCGCGAGTCGAGGCGCCGACCGGATCCGAGTGCGTGGGGTCGGAAGGATGCTGCTGGAGCGGTCCGTCGCCATCGTCGGCGACCATCTGCACGCGCACGCGCCCGTGCGGCGCGTCCAAGCGGCGGCGGCGCACGTCAATCGCGGAGTTCACCGCGATTCGGTAGACCCAGGAGGAGAACTTGCTCAAGAAGGCGAATTCACCCACTTTGCGAGAAAGAGTCACCATGGTTTCCTGGGCGGCGTCGAGCGCGTCGTCGGCATTGCCGGTGACGCGGAGACAGACCGTGTAAACCCGATCCTGATAAAGAACGAAGAGCTGGCGGTAGGCCTCCTCGAAGTCCTGGCCGATCGCGCTTTGGCAAGCCTCGACGAGAGCGCGGTCAGGATCGGACAAGGGGGTTCTTCGCCGGGGATGGGACGGCGCTCGGCGGAACAGGGTTCCGAGAAAATGAAGTTTCTGTGGAACGGAGCGGGGGGAGGCCGGTCGATCCTGACCACGGTTCTATCAGGCCTCTGGGGCCAAGAGAACGCCCCCTGGGGGGCCGAGCGGCTCCCCAGGGGGCAGAGGCGGCCAATGCCTGGCCGGCTATTGCAGGAGGGAGGGTAGGTCCAATCCGAGAAAAGTCCCCCCGACGCTGAGCGTGCACTCGGCCAGGCACACGGCACCAAAGAGAGTGTCGCACTCAGCCTCCGTGACGGCGTAGACGATGCCTATCCCATGCAGTCCAACCGCGCCGACGGTCTGCACGCAGACCTGGTTCTCGAGGTGCTCACCGAGAGGGGCACTAACCATCGGATCCGCCGGGAAC
>JAQBVK010000281.1 GCA_027623585.1 Planctomycetota bacterium | reverse complement strand
AACCGAGCCGAGGTCGAGCTGCGTGGGCTCCGCCGCGAGCGGATGCTCGCCAGCAGGAGCCGACGAGTCCCGCGCGCAGGCCGTCGTGGCGGCGAGTGCGGTACCCAGGACCCAGAGCGGGATCTTCATCTTCGCTCATCTATCCTAGGCGCTTCCCAGCGTCACGACACGATGAGCCATTCAGCCGCGACTTCCGCCTCGCTCTACGCCCGCGTCCAGGGCGCAGACCCCGAGATCGCCTCCTTGCTGCACGCCGAATGGCGCCGCCAGGAAGAAGGCATCGAACTGATCGCCAGCGAGAATCAGGCCAGCGCGGCGGTGATCGAAGCGATGGGCTCGACCCTCACCAACAAGTATGCCGAGGGCTATCCGGGAAGGCGCTACTACGGGGGTTGTGAGCACGTGGATCGCGTCGAAGAGATCGCGCGCGACCGGCTTAAAACTCTGTTCGGGGCCGAATCCGCCAACGTTCAACCTTCCAGCGGCTCGCAAGCCAACCAAGCGGCGATGCTGGCACTGATTCCTCCCGGCGCGACGGTGTTGGCGATGGATCTCAATCACGGCGGCCATCTCTCCCATGGCCATCCCAAGAACGCATCGGGGATCTACTATCAATTCGTTCACTATGGCGTCCAGCCGGACACCGAGCGCCTCGATTACGACGCCCTCCGCGATCAAGCGCTCGAAGTGAAGCCGGCTCTGCTGATGGCGGGCGCCAGCGCCTATTCGCGCACGCTCGACTTCGAGCGCCTCGCCGCGATCGCGCGCGAAGCCGGCGCCAAGTTCATGGTCGACATGGCGCACATCGCGGGCTTGGTTGCGGGGGGGCAGCATCCCTCGCCGGTGCCGCACGCGGACGTGGTCACGATGACCACCCACAAGACGCTGCGCGGGCCGCGCGGCGGCGCGATCGTGTGCAAGAAGG
This sequence comes from Planctomycetota bacterium, assembly GCA_027623585.1. Taxonomy (GTDB): domain Bacteria; phylum Planctomycetota; class UBA1135; order UBA1135; family UBA1135; genus JAQBVK01. Next base: position 2,418 of record JAQBVK010000281.1, on the reverse strand, counting down.
ACTGGATCAAGCAGGTCAACTCGGCGGTGTTCCCCGGCATCCAAGGAGGCCCCTTGATGCATGTGATCGCCGCGAAGGCGATCGCCTTCGCGGAAGCCTTGCAGCCAAGCTTCGCCGAGTACCAGGCGCGCACCGTTCGGAACGCCGCCGCCTTGGCGGGCGGGCTACAGCGGCACGGCTATCGACTGGTTTCCGGCGGCACCGACAACCATCTGATGCTCGTGGATCTGCGCGCGCCGGGCCCCGGGATCACCGGCGCCGAAGCGGAAGCCGCGCTCGGCCGCGCGCACATTACGGTCAACAAGAACCTGATCCCCTTCGATCCTGAAACTCCGATGCGCGCTTCCGGCATTCGCATCGGAACGCCGGCGATCACCACGCGCGGCTTCGGCGAGGCCGACATGGAAACGCTCGCCGCGTGGATCGACCGAGTGCTGCGCGCGCCCGAGGATGCGGACGTCGCCTCTGAAGTCGGCAAGGCGGTGCGCGCCTTGTGCGCGCGCCATCCGATCTATCCGGATTACTTCGCCTGAACCGCCGCGACCTTGGCCTGCAGCGCGGCGTCCTTTTGCAGGACCTTCGCGCGCATGTCGTCGCGGTAGACGTCGAGTTTGCGCGCGACTTCGGCGTCGAAGGTACCGAGGATGCGCAGCGCGGTGAGAGCGGCGTTCGTCGGGCCGCCGCCGCCGACCGCCACCGAGGCCACCGGGATGCCCCCGGGCATCTGCACGGTCGCGAGCAGGGCGTCCATTCCGCCGAGCGGAGGATTGTCGAGCGGAATGCCGATCACCGGCAAGGTGGTGTGCGCCGCCACCACTCCGGCGAGGTGCGCGGCGCCGCCTGCGGCGCAAAGCATCACCTTGAAGCCCGCGGCGCGTGCCCCCGCTGCAAAAGCGCAGGCCTCTTCGGGCGTGCGATGCGCGGAGAGCACACGCACCACCGGCTCTTCGCCGAAGGCGCGCAAGGTGGCGACCACCGCTTCGAGGCGCGGAAAATCGGAATCGGAGCCCATCAGCAGGGCGACGCGGGGGGAGGAGCCGCTCATGTTCGGGATCGGAGTGCGTGGCGCAGAAGTTCTTGGAAGTCGGCGTCAGTTCCGAGCGCGGCGCGCGCCTGATCGGCGGCGCGCTGTGCGACGGCTTGCAGGGAACCAAGGTCCATCAGGACGCGCGCGAGATCGTCAGCAAGTTCGGGAGCGGAGACTCCGGCCGTCGCTTCGGCGCCGTCTTCGCTGCCGGTGGTCCACTCGCGCAAACGGTCACGGAGCTCTACCACCAGCCGTTCCGCAGTCTTGCGTCCGACGCCGCGTACGGCGGTCAAGCGCTGCACGTCGCCGTCGATGATGGCGCGCACCAGTGGCTCGGTGGGAAGCGAGGACATCACCTCGAGCGCGCGCGAAGGGCCGACTCCGCTGACCTGGATCAGGCGGCGGAACAGGCGACGCTCCAACTCGCGCTCGAATCCGTACAACGTGTGCGCACTCTCGCTGACCGAGAGGTGAACGAGCAGCCGCGTGTCTTCCCCCGCGCGCAGACGCAACGCGAGCGAGGCGGGCACGTGGAGCAGCCAACCGACCCCGCCCACGTCGAGGACCACGTGCGCGGCTCCCGTCGCAGCGATTCGCCCGCGTAGGAAGTCGTACAAGGGGTTTCCGGCCGCCTACTCGTCGGTGGCCGCAGGTTCGGGGCTGAAGCCCTTCGCGTCGCCGCCCTCGTCCTCATCCTCTTCTTCGTCGCCGAAGTCGGCAACGTATTCCTCTTCGAGCTCATCGCCGCGTCCGGTGCGCAAGCGCAGACCGTACTCGACGAGTTTCTCTTTGAGTTCGTTCAGAGAGGTGATGCCGAAGTTGGGCATCGAGAGTAGATCTTCCTCGGTGTAGAGCAAGATGTCGCCGACGCGCTGCAGGCTCAAACGCTCCACCAACACCCGGTGACAGCGCACCGAAAGGTTGAGGCCGCTGATTTGAAGTTCGAGGGCTTCGCGTTGTTCTTCCGTCAATTCGCCAAGCCAGGCCAGTTCGCTCTCGAGGTCCATCGTGCGGCCGGCGTTGAAGTCTTCCGGAATCACAAAGGAACCGTCATCGCGGCGCATGCCGAGCCGCAGCCCGCGGTTCGTCAGCAAGCGCTTGATCTCGTTCAGCGAAGTCTCGCCGAAGTTCTTGAAGCCCATCAACTCCTGCTCGGTGTGCGAGACGAGCTCGCCGAGCGTGCGGATGTTCATGTTGGCGAGGCAGTTGCGCGCACGCACCGAGAGTTCGAAATCGGAAATCGGCGTGCGCAGAACCTTGCGGAGCTGGTCTTCCTTGAGCTCCAGCGACTCGTCGTAGTACATGTCGAGCGAGTCGTGCGCGTCGGCGTAGTAGAGGCGCGCGCGCGGGTTGCTCGGATCTCGGCGCAGCACCGCGGCGTAGCAGCCGCA
>JAQBVK010000280.1 GCA_027623585.1 Planctomycetota bacterium | reverse complement strand
GACGTTCGTCTCCTGCTACTCGGTGACCGGAGTGCGTCACAGGCGGATCGAATCCTTATCACTCAACTTGCAGACACCTTCTCTACTCAGGGCTACAGAGCGAGGGCGGGGCAATCCGTCCACACTGTGGTTGACGGCACGACTGATCGTAACTCTGGTGTCCGCCAAACAGGGGGAAGGTCAAGATGACCTTCCCCGGGGTTGACGGACACCAGAGCTACGGTCTGGAGCGCGCGCGCCCCCTTCCCCGCACCTAGAATCGGCATCGCATGGCCGCGCGCGACCGCCACGGACCCGAGGCGCCCTGGGGGGACTTCCAGGTCGTCGGGAAGGCGAACCGCAAGGTGGATGGCCTCGCCAAGGCCACCGGGGAGGCGGTCTATGCCGACGACATCGCCCTGCCGGGGATGCTGCACGCGAAGACCCTGCGCAGCCCGCATGCGCATGCGCTGATCAAGAGGATTGATGCATCGAAGGCGCTGGCCCTGCCCGGCGTCCACGCGGTGATCACCGGGGCCGACCTGCCGACCCAGTACGGGGTGATCCCTTGGACCCCCGACGAGACTGCGCTGGCGGTGGACAAGGTGCGCTTCGTCGGCGACGAGGTGGCGGCCGTGGCGGCGGTGGACGAGGACACGGCCAACGCGGCGCTGGAGCTGATCGAGGTCGAGTACGAAGTGCTGCCGGCGATCATGGACCCGCGCGAGGCCCTCGCGCGCACCGACGTCACGCTGCACGCCAACAAGCGCGGCAACAACGTCTCCAAGCACGTGCTGCTGGAGTTCGGCGCGGTGGACGAGGCGCTCGCCGGCGCCGATCTGGTGATCGAAAACGATTACTCCTTCCACGGCACCACGCACACCGCGATCGAGCCGCACTGCGCGGTCGCCCAGTTCGGCGCCGACGGCCGGCTGACGCTGTGGTCGTCCACGCAAATCACTCACTACGTGCATCGCGCGCTGGCGCGGGTGCTCGCGCTCGATCCGGCGCGCATCCGCGTGATCCAGCCCTGCCTCGGCGGCGCCTTCGGCGGAAAGTCGGACCCCTTCTCGCTGGAGTTCTGCACCGCCAAGCTCGCGATGATGACGGGCCGGCCGGTCAAGATGCTGTGGACGCGCGAGGAAGTCTTCTACGCGCACCGCGGCCGCCACCCGATGCAGATGCACTACCGCACCGGCGCCAAGCGCGACGGCACCATCACCGCGGTGGACGCCAAGATCCTGATTGATGGCGGCTCCTACTCCTCCTTCGGTCTGGTCACGACCTACTACTCGGGCCAACTGCTGACCGGCCCCTACGCCTTCCCGACCTACCGCTTCGACTCGACGCGCGTCTTCACCAACAAGCCGCCGTGCGGGCCGAAGCGCGGGCACGGCAGCGTGCAGCCGCGCTTCGCCTTCGAAGTGCAACTCGACGAGGTCGCGCGCGCGCTGAAGCTGGATCCGATCGAGCTGCGGCGCAAGAACTTCCTCGGCGAGCACACCACCACCGTCAACGGCATGCGCGTCAGCAGCAACGGCTTCCTGCAATGCCTGGACGCGGTCGAGCGCGCGAGCGATTGGAAGGCGCGCTGGGGCAAGTTGCCGCGCGGGCGCGGGCTCGGCGTGGCCGGCTCGATGTACATCTCGGGCACCAACTACCCGATCTACCCCAACGACATGCCGCAGGCCGGCATCCAGATCAAGGTGGATCGCAGCGGCATCGTGACCGTCTTCACCGGCGGCAACGACATCGGCCAAGGCTCGAACACCATCGCCGCGGCGCTGGTCGCCGAGGAATTGGGAATGGATCCGCGCGACGTGCGCGTGGTCGCCGCCGACACCGACCTCTGCCCGGTGGATCTCGGCGCCTACTCCAGCCGCGTGACCTTCATGGTCGGCAACGCCTGCATCGATGCCGCGCGCAAACTGCGCAAGCAGATCGTGGCGGCGGTGGCCGAGAAATGGGAAGTGGAGCCCGCGCGCGTGCGCATGATCGGCGGGCAGGTCTTCGACCTCGACGATCCGGCGCGCGCGCCGATCACCAACCGCGAGGCCTTCCACCTCGCCGAGGCCAAGTTCGACACCCTCGGCGCCACCGGCTCCTACAACACCCCCACGCTCGGCGGCGACTACCGCGGCGGCACCATCGGCACCTCGCCGGCCTATTCCTTCACTGCGCACCTCGCCGAAGTGGAAGTGGACGAGGAGACCGGCCGCATCACGGTCGAAAAGATCTGGTGCGCGCACGACTGCGGCCGCGCGCTGAATCCGCTGCTCACCGCCGGGCAGATCGAGGGCTCCACCTACATGGGCGCCGCCGAAGTGACGCTCGAGGAGCACGAGATGAATCGTTTCGGCATGCACCGCGGTCCCTCGCTGCTCGACTACCGCATCCCGACCTCGATGGACGTCGCCGAGTTCGACGCGCTGATCGTGGAGTCGCTCGACCCCGAAGGCCCCTACGGCGCGAAGGAGGCCGGCGAAGGGCCGCTGCACTCCGCGATCCCTGCGATCGCCAACGCGGTCTTCGACGCGGTCGGCGTACGGCTGCGCGATCTGCCGCTCTCCCCCGCCAAGGTGTTGAAGGCGCTGCGCGCACAACGGGAGGGCGCTAGTGCTTAGGCTGCCAAAGTTCGCGCTCGTCACGCCGCGCACCGCCGCCGAGGCGGTGGCCGCGGTCGCCGCGCACGAGCCCGGTCGCGCGCTCTACGTGGCGGGCGGCACCGATCTGGTGCCGAACATGAAGCACGAGTTGTTCACGCCGGAGCTGGTGGTGTCGCTAGCCGAGGTTGCGGAACTGCGCGGCATAACGGAAACGCCCGAAGGTGGTCTCCGCATCGGCGCGATGAGCACGTTGACCCAAGTCGCCGAACACGCAGCGGTGCGCGCGCGTCTGCCCGCGCTCGCGCAAGCCGCAAGCCTGGTCAGCGGTCCGCAACTGCGCAACATGGGAACGCTCGGCGGCAACGTGATGCTCGACACGCGCTGCCAGTGGTACAACCAATCCCACTTCTGGCGCAAGTCGCTCGGCTACTGCATGAAGAAGGACGGTACCGAGTGCCACGTGGTGAAAGGCGGCAGCCGTTGCGTGGCTGCCGCGAGCAACGACTCCGCGCCCGCGTTGATGAGCCTCGACGCGGAGTTGCGCTTCCTCGGCCCTGCGGGTGAGCGCCGCCTGAAGGTGGATGAATTCTTCCAGGCCGACGGCATCTGGAACAAGAAGGTCGGGCCACAGGAGCTGCTGGTCGAGATCCTCGTCCCCCCCCCTCCGGCCGGACACCGCGGCGCCTACGGCAAGTTGCGCGACCGCAACTCGATCGACTTCCCGCTCTTCGGCCTCGCCGCGCGCCTCGACCTCGACGCCGACGGCCGC
>JAQBVK010000279.1 GCA_027623585.1 Planctomycetota bacterium | reverse complement strand
GGGCGATGGCGCTGGCTACAGATCTCGCGGCGCTTGGCGCGATCCGCGTGCTGGAGCTCGGCGAGCCGGACTGGAGCGCGTTCGCTGGGGTGATCCAGGCCACCACCCTGGGTTCGAACGCTCAGCCCGGCAACCCGGCCGCGGGCCAGAGTTTCGCGCGCCGCGCGATCGCGCTCGACATGGTCTACGAGCCGGAGCGCACCGCCTTCCTGATCCAAGCCGAAGCGCAAGGCGCCGTTGCGGTCGGCGGGGTCGAGATGCTGCTGCGCCAGATGCAGGCGCAGTACCGGCTCGCACGTGGGACCGAGCCGCCGATGCCGCCTTTGCGCGACGCGCTCGCGCGCGCGCTCCGTGCGCGCAGTTCCGATCCACACCGCGCGCTGGCGCTGATCGGTCCGCGCGCGAGCGGGAAGAGCACCATCGGCCGTGCGCTCGCCGAGCGGCTCGGCCGCGCCTTCCTCGATGCGGATGAAGAAATCGAGCGGCGTCACGGGCGCAGCATCGCGGAGTGGCTGCCGTCGGACGCGGCGTCCTTCCGCGCGGCCGAGGCTGATCTGCTGATCGAGCTGCTCATGACCCCAGATGTTGTGGTTGCGCTCGGCGGCGGCGTGGTGGAGGACGCGACATCGCGGCAGAGCCTCGCGGATCACGGCGCCGTCCTGTGGCTGCACGTGAGTCCAGAGGAGCAGGAGCGTCGGCGTGAGTGCGGGGACCTGCGCCCGGCACTGAGCACTTTGCCGCGGTCGGAGGAGATCGCGCAGCTGCATCGACGCCGGCTGCCGTGGTATCGCCTTTGCGCCGATCGCTGCGTCGAGAGCGTCGGTGATCCGGAATCGACCCTCACGGAAGCCTTACATGCGGCGCGTGAGCTCGGGATCGAAGAGCGGGCATGAAAAGTCTCACAATGCGCGCGTCTGACCGATAGAGTAGGAACATGACTTGGTGGCTCTCGATCGCGCTCGCCCTTGCGGCGTTCGGCGAGCCCGAGTTGCCGCTCGCGCTGCAGAATGACCCGCAGGTCGTGGCCGCGTGGAAGGCCGCGCGCGAGAGCCCGGATGCCGCCGCGCGCCGCGCAGCCGCCGCGCTGCTGCTCGATCGGCTCGCCTCGATTCCAGCCATCGAGCGAGTGCCCTTTCTGCTCGACTGCCAAGGCGCCGCCACGCTGCACGCGGATCTCGAAGCTTCCTTCACGTTGGCGCTCAGCGAGTGGCCCGAAGCGCGCGCCTTCGTGCGTGAGGCTTTGCTCGACGGTCGCGCCGACGATCTGGTGCGGGAGCGCGGCGTGCTCGCCGCCGCCGGATGGATTTCGTTGGATGAAGTCGCGGAAGTCGAGGCGCTCGCGCTGGCGCTGGGTCGCGCCGAGTTGCGGCTCACCGCCGCCGAAGCCCTGCGTCGCGTGACCGGTCGCGAGTTTTCCGGACCGGATGCCTTCCTTGCGTGGTGGGAGCACGGGCGCACGCAAGCGCGCGCCCAATGGCTGGCAAGCGCGATGGAGGAGCAGCGCGCGCGCTCTCTGCAGCATTGGGTCGCTTTGCTCGAGCGCGAACCGGTCTGGGGCATCACGGCGGCGCGCGATCCTTCGCCTGCGGTGCGACGGCTGGGTTACGAAGCGCTCGCCCGGCTCGATCCGCCGCCGGGATTGCCGGCAGACTCGGAGCCCGCGACGGTGTTGCGCGCGGCCTTCGTCGACGAGCGCGATCCGGAGTTGCGCCTGCTGCTGGTGGGATTGGTGGGACGTTTCCTGCAAGGCGAAGCGGCGGTGGCGCTGCTCGATGCCTCGCTCGCCTCGATGAGCGCGCTCGAACGCTTGCGCGCGATCGAGCAACTTGGCGCGCTGCGGGATCGCGCCGCATGTTGGGATCGATTGACGCGCGAACTGCTGCGCGTCTATCCCTTCGAAGGCACGCCGCGCGAGGGGGTGGAGTTCCGCAACGCATTGTGGAACGCGCTGAACCTGACGCTGGCGGCGGATCCCACGTTCGCGCCGGAGCCGGAGGCGCATCTGATCGGGCTCATGCTGTTGATGCTCGATGGCCTGGAGCCGGAGCCGGCGGTGCGAGCGCGCCAGTACGCGTTGCTCGCGCGCTTCCCGCAGAAAATCTTCCGCGACAAGTTGCTCGGGCACGCGGCGGATCCGGCGCGGCTCGCGCAGGACCGCGCGGCGGCGCTGGAATCGGCGACTGGCATGTTCCTGCGCGCCGGCGAGACCGAAGCGCTGCGCGCCGCACTGCCGATGCTCTTGGCCGACGCCGCGGCGACGGTGCGCGGCCGCGCGATCCGCAGTCTGGCGCGACTCGGGGAAGCGGGGGATCTGGAACTGCTGGCCGGAAGGTTGGCGTTGGAAACCGAGGCGCCGCTGCTCGCCGAGTTGCTGAAGGCCCTGCGCGAGAAGCCGATGCCGGCCTTGCTCGTTCCGCTGCTCGTCTTCGAACCGCCGGCCGAGTTGCACAATGATCAGGTGCGCGCACTGCAAGCCTTGATTGGGAACGATTTCGCCGCGCTGGAGAAGGCGGTGTCGGAGTTGGTCGCGCGCGAGCGTTCGGACGGCGCCTACGCCTTGGCTTATGGTTTCGCGCGTGAAGGCATGGCGCAGGAACTGCTCGAGCGGCACGACCGCATGCTCGCGCGCACCCAGGCCGAGTGGTTGTTGAAGGCCGGGGTGGGCGGCGCCGATGCGGCGCGCGCGGCGGACGCGCTCGGTTTCCTCGCGGATCTCGAGCGGCGTTGGCCGAGCGAGCCCGACTGGCCGCGCCTGCAGGCCGAGTTGGCCTTCTTGCTCGGCCGCACCGATGCCGCGCTCAGCGCGACCGAACGCTTCTTGGCTCTGAACGGCGCCGCGCCGGCGGCGCAGCGTTGGGAGTTGGGATTGAAACTCGCGCGCGCGGCGGCCGCGGCCGGGCTCTACGAGCGGGGATGGAAGTTGCTTTCCACGCTGGGCGAGGTCCCGACGGCCTTCGCCGATGCGGCGACCGAAGTGCGGGCCTTGTTCCCGCCGCCGGTCGAGCCGCCCGCGCCGGAGCCGGAAGGCCCCGAAGGCGGCTTGCAGCAGCTCTAGGGCGCTCGTTCTGAGCGGCCCTGCTCACGCGCGCGCGCGCAAGAGCTCAGCGGCTTCGCGGTTTGACCACTCTCCGCCGGAGCGGTACGATCTCCGGCCCGATACGCGGTGAATCCGCGACGGGCAGCGGGCGGCGCCAAGGCGCGCGCCCGACGCGGGGTGGAGCAGCTGGCAGCTCGTCGGGCTCATAACCCGGAGGTCGCAGGTTCGAATCCTGTCCCCGCTACCAATACCAAGAGATACCCGGCTTCCGTGAGGGGGCCGGGTGTTTTTGTTTATCGATCCTGAGTTTTTCTACCTTCGTAGTATGA
>JAQBVK010000278.1 GCA_027623585.1 Planctomycetota bacterium | reverse complement strand
CGGGCGGAAGCGATGCGCGGCGGCGCGCGCGCGCCGCATGGCGCCGATCAGCGCGAGCGGTCGCGGCCACCGCGATTCATCGAAGCCCAGGGATTCATGCGCTCGGCCGTCCGCAAAGTACGCCTGCTCGACCGCACGCCCGCTGATCAGGAACAGCGTCTCGTGACCGCGCTCCTCGAGCGCTTCCGCGAGCCCCAGTGCAGGCGTCAAGTGGCCGCCGGTACCGCCGCCGACGAAGAGCACGCGCATGTGCGTTCAGAGCGCCGGAATCGTGAGCGTCTGCCCCGTCCGCAGGTCCTCAGGGCGCTTCAGTCCGTTCGCTTTCATCAAGACGTCGGCGTGGCGCGCACTGCCGTAGACCTTCTGCGAAATCTCGCCGAGCGTTTCATTCTTGCGCACGACGTAGGTCTTGCCGCTTGTGACCGGAGTCGGCTGCAAGCTTCCTCCGCTGGCCATCGCTTGCGGTTCCGGCGGCGGCGGCAACTGAATCAAATCGCCGATGCCGAGCTTGGTGGGATCCGAAATCCGGTTCACCCGCAACAGCCAAGCCGCCAACTTCTCGTCGCCGTACTCGCGGCGCGCGATTTTCGACATCGTGTCGTTCTCGCGGATGCGATATTGTCGCGTCCCGGCCACCGCGGGCAGCGCCTCGCCCGCATCAGTCCCCGCATGCGCGGGCGCGGGCTTTGCCGATTCGCCACGGCGCGGATCCGGCGCTAGCGGACGGGCGAACTGGGAGCCGTCGAGCCAGGGCTTGCGCTGTTCAGGCGCAAGCAGTTCCACCGAACGGAAGCCCGCGACGTCGAGCATCGGGGTGACCGGCTTGGCCTCCTCCGGACTTGAGCGGCGCGAACCGGAGGCGATGCCGACCACAGCGGCGACGATCAGTAGAACGAGGGCAAAGAGCGCGAGGCGGAGGCGAGAAGTCATGGCAGCAGAGTGGCGGCGGGCGCCGGCGCGCGGCGCGACTGGAAAGCCGCACGGAGCGCAAAACCGAGCAGCGCAGAGAGCGCGAGGATGGAAGAACCACCGCGGCTCACGAAGGGCAGCGGCAATCCTTTCACAGGAACGAGCCCTGTGATCATGGCCATGTTGTAGGCGGCCTGGATCGAAACCATCGTGGTCGCGGCTGCGATCAAGATGATTCCGTACCGCGTGGCGGCGCGGCGCGCGATCGCGAAGCCGAACAGCGTGAAGGCGGCGTAGAGACTCCACACCGTGACCGATCCGATCAGTCCCCACTCTTCGCCGATCACCGTCATCACGAAGTCGGTGCGGCTTTCGGGCACGTGGCCGTACTTCATCACGCCGAGACCGGGTCCGCGTCCTGCGAGGCCGGGCGCGGAGATGGCTTCCATGCCGCGGAGCACTTGTTCCTCCGGCTGCTTCCACCAATCGAGCCGATCGGCGACGTGCGGGAACAGCAAGAAGCCTGCGAGGAGGGCGCCGCCGCCGACTCCGAGCACGGACCACAAGAATCCCATCGGCGCACCCGCGAACAGCAAGGTGATTCCGCTGACCAGCATCAGGATCGCGACCGAACCCAAATCGGGCTGCAGGAACACCGGCAACATCAGCAGGAAGAATCCACCGCCGAGCATCATCAACGCGCGTGGTTGGCGCAAACGCAGCGGATCGCGCACCACCCAGGACGCCAGCGCCACCGGCCAAAGGCACTGGTAGAGCAGGGACGGTTGCAAGGAGAAGCCGCCGATGCGAATCCAACGCGTCGCTTCGTGACTGGAGTGACCGATTCCTGCGAGCATCGCGACCAACAACACCCACACCACCAGCAACGCCGGACGCACCCAGCGGCGCGCATGTTCGGGGTCGAGCAAGAAAGCGCCGAGGAAGGCGCCGAGTCCGAGCGCCAAGTGCGCGCTGTGCAGGCCGAGCGCGAGTCCGGCTTCGCCGGGTGGAGCGGCGCTGCCCGCGGTGAGCAGCCCCACAGCAGCGAGCAGGGCGAGGCAGCTCACCCAGGCCAGCGCCGGTCCGCGCGGATCGCCCGGCGTCGAGACGGCTCGGACGGGCGTGGTTTCGACGGCGGCGAGGCCGCTGTTCATCGCAGTTTGATCAGCAGGAGTCCGGCCGCGGCGGCGATCGCGCCCACGACCCAGAAACGCGCAACGATTTTCTGTTCCGGCACCCCCGAGAGTTGGAAGACGTGGTGCAGCGGCGCCTTCTTGAACAAGCGGCGTCCGCCGGTGAATTTATAGAAGTAGATCTGCAGCAGACTGGTGCTGACCTCCAACACGAACACGAAGGCCAGCAGTGGCAGCGCGAACTCCTGCTTGGCGACGATCGCGAACCAAGCGATCAGCGCGCCCATCGGCAAGGACCCGGAGTCGCCGAGGAAAACCTCGGCCGGGTGCGCATTGAACCAAAGGAAGCCGAGTGTGGCGCCGAGCACCGCGCCCCCCATCACCGCGAGTTCGCCGGCGCCGGGCACGTAGGGCAGGTGCAGGTATTCCGCGAGCCCCGCGTGCCCGACCGCGTAAGCGGCCAGTGAGAGCGCGGCGAAGCAGGGCAGCGCGCTCCCGGCGGCGAGGCCGTCGAGGCCGTCGGTGACGTTGACCGCGTGACTGCACGCCAAAATGAGGAAGGTTTCGAACGCGACGAAGATCAGCATGCCCCAGATGCCGAGGAGCTCCGGTTGCGCGAACAGGTCCTTCAGGAGCGGAAAATAGAGGTTTCGAATCGGGGCGATGCCGCGCTCGGGGTCGCCCAGCATCCAGTACGCCACCACCACCCAGCCGGCGAACAAGGCCGAGGTCCAAAACTTGGTGGTGCGCGACATGCCGTTGCGCCCGTTCTCACGCCGGAACTTGATCCAGTCGTCCAGAAAACCGAGCGTGCTCATGCCCACCATCAGCGCGGCGCCGAGCAGCACCATGGGTTCATTGAGCCGCCCGCAGACCAACAAGGCGGCGAGGATCGAGCCGGTCCAGAACACGCCGCCCATGGTCGGCGTCCCGCCTTTTCCGGCGGCGTGGTAAGCCGCTCCGACCTCGGCGCAATCGCTCATCTCTGCGCGCTCGCCGATGCCGGCTGCTCGCAAACGGCGGATCAAGGGCTTACCGAGCAACAGCGCGAAGGCAAAGGCCAGCACGAAGGCGAGCGCGGCGCGCACCCCGATGTACTGGAACACTCGCAGTGGTCCCCAAGCGTGCTCAAACCACAGCGACAGCGCATGCAGCACCCTACTCCGCTCCTGCCGCGCGCAAGCGGCTCGGAGCGTCGTAGTTCGCCGCTGCTTCTTGCGCGGCTCGCGCCAAGGGATCGAGCATGCGGTCGAGCCGCTCCGCGCGTGAAGCTTTCAGCAACAGAACGTCGCCATGAGCGAGCTGCCGCGAGAGCGCGGCGGCGGCCGACTCAGC
>JAQBVK010000277.1 GCA_027623585.1 Planctomycetota bacterium | reverse complement strand
GTGTTCTAGAACGCGTCGTCCCAGCGGTAGGCCTCGACCACCGCCCGCGCGCCGTCTTCGCCGCCGCGCGAGTTGCCGTGTTCCATGCCGAGAATCCCACCGTAGCCGCGCGCGTGGATCGCCTTGAACACGTTCTGGTAGTGAATCTCTCCCGTGGTCGGCTCGTTGCGGCCGGGGTTGTCGCCGATCTGGAAGTAGGGAATCTCTTCCCAATAGCGTTCAATGTTGGGAATCAAATTCCCCTCGCTGATCTGCTGGTGGTAGATGTCGAAGAGAATCTTCACCGCCGGCGAAGCCACCGCTTTGCACAAGGAGTGCGCGTGCTCGCTGTAGCGCAGATACAGCCCGGCATGATCGCGCGGATTCAGTGGCTCCATTACCATCACCAGCCCGTGCGGCTCGAAGATCTCTGCGCCGCGTTTGAGCATCTCCACAGCGTTTGACTGCTTCACCTCGCTCGACAAGGCGGGATCATCGGTGCCGAGCACGATCGTCATCCACTTCGCGTTCACTCGCTTTGCAACTTCGACCGCCTTGCGCAGATCGGCGAGGAAGTTCTCGCGGGCGTCCGCGTGGCCGCTCGTGAAAGTGTGCTGCTGAAAGGCGGTCCCGAAGTTCGCGACGAACACGCCCATGCGCATGTCGAGCCGTTCCATCGCGCGAGCGACCCGCTCCTGATCTTCCAGCGAGCGTCCGGCCATGCCGTTGTCTTCCCAGGCGCGGAATCCTTGCTCGTGCGCCCACTCGAGCTGTGCGACGAGATCCCCGCCCGCGAACGCGCTGAACATCCCGAAGTGGGGGGCATAGGCGAGCTGGAAGCGCTCTCCCGCACGGACTGGTCTGCTCGAGGCTCGAGCGCCGAGTCCATGCGCTGCGAGAGGGGCGGAGGCGAGAGCGGCCAGTCCATTCTTGAGCAGGGTGCGGCGATCCATGGCGGTCCAGGCTATCGACCTCCAGGCCAGAACAATCGTGAGGGGTTTCCTGCGGAAGTTACGCCGTTCCAGGGAAGCCATGCGCCGTCCCCTCAAACAAAGCCTTTTTGCCATCCTCTGCCTCACTACGGCACTGCTCACCTCCGCTTGCGGTGGCGGCGGGAGTTCCGACGACTCCTCGAGTTCCGCGGGCCTCGGCATTCTTCTGACCGACGCCCCCACGGACGGGCTCGCGGTCGTGGAGATGGACCTGCTCGCGATCCAATTGCGCAGGACCGACGGCAGCTTTACCGCCAATCTGCTGCCCGTACGCCGTACCTACGACGTGCTCGGTTTGGCGGGCACGCGTTCGCTCCTGGCCTTGGTCAATCCGCCGGCGGGGAGCTACGACGGCGTCCGTGTCCAGATCGATCCCGCCTCCGTGCGCATCTACGCCTCAGGCGGGGGCGCTGTGGGCGTGCGCGTGGAACGAGCGATCGACGTCGCCACCTTCGCGGCGCGAGGGGAGGGCAGCCTGACCCTCGGCACCGGCTTTCATGATCTCCTGATCGACATCGATCTCTCGAAGTCGCTGGCCGAAGATCCGCTCAACCCCGGCGGCAAGCTCTTTGAATTGGAAGTGGAGGCGGAACACGAATTCGAAGACGAAGAGATGGACGAATTCCGCGGCCGAGTGACGACCAAAGACCCCAGCAACGGCAGTTTCCTCGTCACTCTGCTCGACGATTCCGGCGCCCCCTTCGGCGCTGCGACGGTCCTGTTGGAAGCCGGCGACGCCCTGATCGACGACGACGGCACGCCCTTCGCTTCCCTCGCCGCCTTCTTCGCCGCCCTCCAAAGCGGGGATGAGGTCGAAGTGCACGGAACTCTGACCTCAGCCGGACGCGTCAACGCCACGCGCGTCGAGATCGAAGACGGCTTCTCGCTCCCGATCAAACTCAAGGGCGACGTCCTCTCCGTGAACGCTGGCGCACAGGAATTCGAATTCTTGCTCAAGGAAGTGCGTCGCGGTTCGCAGAGCGTGTACCAAACTCTTGCGCAACTCGGCAATCCACGCGTCCTACGCATTGCGTGGAACGCGGAGACGTCCTTCGCTGTCGAGGACGGCGGCCCGGCTAGTGCCGCCGCGTTGGTTCCGGGCGCCGAGCTCTACGTCGGCTTCACGAGCTTCACGCCGCCGATGCCCTTCTTGGCGGGCGCGGTGGAGTTCGATGACGAGGGCGCGTCCTTCGAAGGAATCATCAGCAGCGTGGCAGGGCTGCCGGGCTCCTTCACCCTGAGTCTCGACCAGGACGAGCCAGCTTGGCTCTCCGGCGCCGTGACGGGACCGATCAGCGTCTCCTTGGCAACGGTGAATCAAATCTTCTTGGACACCGAGACGGAGCCGGTGCTGGATGCAAACGCCCTTCTCGTCGGTTTGAAGGTCGAAGTGCATGGCGCGCTCTCTGGTCCGCCGAACGCGGCCACGATCGCAGCCTCTCGCCTCAAGCTGAAGCCCGGGCGCCTCGATGGAACGATCACGGGAGTGAATCTGGCGGGACGCACGATCACCGTGCAGGTCTCGGACGTGGACGACCCGTTCGGAGGACCCGCCTTGGGCGCCAACGTGACCGCGATGGTGCCGGTGGCGGCTTGGATCGAAGGAGACACGGGCCCGATGAGCCTCAGCGCGGTCCAGAGCCTGCTCGCAGGGCTCGGCGTGGGGGAGACCCTCGGCGTCCGACTCGAGGGAATCGGGGATGGAGCGGGTGCTGTGACAGGCTGGGAGCTGGAAGTCGAGGTCGAACTTTAGGCACTCACCACAAGATGTAGTGGTGGTCACCCTACATCTTGTGGTTTGCCCTGCCAAATCCGCGAGAATCGGGTTTCAAGGGCGCATGAGGATGAAAAACGGTCCTAGACTCCCTCTGGTGGCGCCCTTGCCCCAACCCCCCTACCGAGAACGCATCCATGTCCGATCAAGAGATCCTCGTCGTCCAATCCAAGGTCAAGAACTACATCAAGGCCAAGTCCGGAATGAACACCTCCGGAGCCGTTGCGAACCGCCTCTCCGAGATCGTTCGTGAGATGTGCGACCGCGCCGTCGCCAACGCGAACTCCGACGGCCGCAAGACCGTGATGGACCGCGATCTGCCTGGCGTCGGCATGTAGTCCTTTGAGACTGCGGGCGCTGTTTCTGCTCGCAAGCACGGCGGCCTCCTGCGTGACACCGCAGGTGGCCGCCGCTCCGTCTCTGCGCGGAGTGTCGAGCCGCGGCGAGGTCGCCTGGGCCAGCGGCAGCGGTGGCGCGATCTTCCGAATCGCTGAAAGCGGCGAGTGGCAGCGACTGCGCACGCCGACGGACGCCGAAGGCCTTGATTTCCGCGACGTCGAAGCGCGTCCCGATGGCGCACTCTTGATGGCCGCCGGCCCCGGCAAGGCTTCCGGACTCTGGCACGTAGACGGGCAAGGCCGGCATGCGAAGAAGTTGCTCG
>JAQBVK010000276.1 GCA_027623585.1 Planctomycetota bacterium | reverse complement strand
CGGGCGTGACGTGAGCGTCGGCTCCGGCGTCCAGGATGCGCGCACCCACCGGGTGCGGCACGCTCTTGCCGACGGCGAGCACCTGCCCGTCCTGCAGCAGCACTTCGGCGCCGCCGGTCAAGGGCGCGCCGTCACCGGTCCACACCGTTCCCGCGCGCACTACGACGGGCTCGCTGTGCGAGGAGCGGCTGCCGCTGAGGCGCGCAGGCGCTTCGAGATCCGCAGCGCTCCACACGCTGCGGCCTTCGACGTAGACCTCGCGCACGCGCGTGGCCGGATCGAGCGGCGCTCCGGAGAGCACTACGAAGTCGGCATCGCGACCGTCGCGCAGAGATCCGACGCGATTCGCCACCCCGAGCGCCTGCGCGGGCACGCTGGTGATCGCATCCATGGCCTGTTCTTCGCTCAGGCCGTAGCCGACTGCAGCCGACGCCGCTTCCCAAAGCCAAGTCCAGCGTCCATAGGGACCGGGACACACGGCGACGGGACCGAGCCGCGCGAGATCGCGCAACACGTTCGGCTCCGGAGCTTGCCATGCCGAGCCCAACTCCGCAGTCGCTCCGAAGAGCGGAACTTCGAACACCATCATCGCGCCGCCGCGCGGCGCTTCGGCCGCGAGCCGCTTGCCATCGACCTGCGCGAGCCCGAGCAGCACGAGCGGTTTCTTCCACTCTTGAGCGAGCGCGAAGGCTGCGAGCGCTTCGTCGGTGGTCTGCGCGACGACGCGCAGCGGATCGGTGCCCTTGAGGAAGGCGCGCATCCCGTCGGCATTGGGATCTTCTCCGACCTGCGCCGTGCCGGCCGCCGCGTGGGCGTCACGCAGCGCGAGCAGGGCGCCCGGCCGCGAAGTCGGAGCCTGCGCGATCGCGGGCAGCAGCGGATTCTCGCTGGTCGGCGGGATCGGCGGGCGGAAGTAGTCCGGCGGGAACCAGGCTTCGGGCGTGAGGTTCACGCGCAGGTCGGAGGCGTCCGCGAGCACGCGATGTTGACCGGCCGCCTTCACCACCGCGCCGCGGCCGCCGATCAGGCGATTGCGATCCGGTGAAAGATAAAGCGTGGTGATGCCGCGCTCGAGGATTTTGCTGGAGTCTTCCCACGGTTCGAAGGCGTCGATCGCGCGGCGGTGCGCGCCCAGCGAGAGATCGCCCTCGCCACCGGATCCGGTCAGCGTGGTGTCGGCCGCGACCAGTCCGGGAAAGATCACGGCATTGCCGAGATCGATGATCGGCGTCAGCGGCGGCAACTCGCGCGTCGGCAGGATGGCCACGACTTTGCCGTCCGCGACGAGGAGGCACGCGTCATCGATCGCTTCCGCGCCGTTGCGATGAATGCGCGCGGCACGATAGGCGATGACCGGTCCGGCCGGCGCCGGGTCGATCCCGGGCTCGTGCTCGGCGCCCCGGGCGCTCACCGCGCCGAGTAACAGCGGCACTGCGGCCGCAGCCGCAGCGCCTGCGAACAGAAGACGTCGCACGCGCATTACTCCTTGCGGCCCTCCAGCAACCGTTGCAGGCGCTCGTCCGTCGCACGGTCGTAGGCCTGTTCGCCGCGAACCCACACTTCCAGGACCAGACTCTGCGCGCCGAGCGGATCCCCGTCCAGCAGCACGAAAGTTCCGTCCATGCCGGCGTCGAAACCGCCGAGGCGATCTTCCAAACCCCACAAATGGGCCGGCACCGAAGCGACGGAGGCCAGCGCCACGGAGCGCGGCAGCCCTTCGCGAATGCACATCGCAGCTTGGTAGCCGAGACGGTCCGGTCCGACGCGGCGCGGGTCGGTCGTCAGCGCGAACGGCACGCCCGCTTCATGGAACTTGGTCGGCGCGAAGGTGCGCACTTCTTTCCACGAGATCGGATCCCGTTCGACGTGCCACGGATCTCCACTCAGCACCACGCCGAGGCCGGCGCCGGTGAGCAGGTCGGCGGCCTTCCACGCCGCGCTCTCGACCACGAAGACGGTGTTGTCGAGCAAGTTCCGCTCGCTCAGCCAATCTTTCGCCATTTGCACGTCGGTCGCGGCCGGGCTCCAGACCCACAGGCGCTCTTCGCCATTGAGGATGCGCACCAGCGCGAGTTGGCCGTCGTCGAGATCGAGGTTGGCGATCTTCGCCTTGCCGGGGAAGTCCGCGCCGAAGCGCACCACTCCGTCCATGCGGTTCCACTCGTCCTCGTCGCGGATCTTCTTGCGCTGTTCCGCGTTCAAGAGGCGCTGCTCGTCGACCTTGACGTCCTGGTCGTCGAGCAACTTCTGCCCGAGTGCCTGGAGATCCCGTTCGAGGCCGGCGACTGCTTCGCGCAACTCGGAGAGTTGCGTCGAACGACTCCAACCGCTGCGCGCACCGAAGGCGAGCTTGCTGCCCATGGTGTCCGCGACGGTCATCTGTTCGACGGTGATCCCGCTCGGCGAAACCACGCGTCCGCGGCCGCCCAATACGGTGTCGTTGCCGGGGATCACGCCGATGGCGACGGTGCCCTGGCGCAGCGTGTCTTCGAAGAAGAAGGACGACGGATCGAGCGAATCGCGCACGTCGAGGAAGGGCGCGATCGGGATGTTCTCGTTCGGGCGGTCGAGGCCGTTGGAGGAGTGCGCTTCGAGGAAGCCCGGGAACAGCCAAGCCTCCGGCAGCTCCTTGAGCAACACGTCGAAGGGGATCTCCAGATCGACGCCGAAGGCGGTGACGCGGCCGTCCTGAACGATCAGCGTCGGGTTCTCGACGATCGAGCCGTCGGGCAGCACGGCCTTGCCGACGCGGACTGCGATCGAGCCGTCCTGCGCCGCCAACGGAGCGGACAGCAAAAACAGGGAAAGAAAAATGGCGGAGTGACGCATGCGCGAATCAGTTCTGCGGACGGTTGTCGATCACGACCTGCCCGTCAACCACGACGAGCAGTGGAGTGGAAGCGGGGTCGAGCGGATCGCCGGACCACAGCACGAGGTCGGCGTCGAGCCCCGACGCCAGCAAGCCGACACGATCGCCGAGGCCGAGCAGAGCGGCCGGGCGGGAGGTCACCATCGCCAGCGCATCGGCCGGCGGCAAGCCCCAACGGGCTGCGGTGCGCGCCTGGTGAATCGCGCTGGCCTCCGAATCGGTGAAGTCGTAGGCCTCGGCGGCGCCGATCACCACCGGGACGCCCGCTGCGGAGAGCAGCGCGGCGAGAGCCGGCGTGGAAGACTGCGCGTCCTGCATGCGGCCGACCGCGAAGCCGGTGGCTGCCATTCCGGAGCGCGGCACCGCGGAGAGGAAGAGGTCGCGCAGCGCCGGTGAGAGCTCGACACGGCCGTAACTCTCGTCAGCGTGCTCGAAGTACGGGTTCTCTTCGTGCAGGTGCTCGCAGCAGATCGGCGGCGGGTCGGCCCAAGTGCGAAGATCCGCGAGGCTCGGGCCGCGCGCGATCGCGCGTCCACGCACGTC
>JAQBVK010000275.1 GCA_027623585.1 Planctomycetota bacterium | reverse complement strand
TCGGTGGTGAGCAGCGTGCCGTCGACCGAGACCGTGCCGAATGCGTCAGCGTCGAGCCGGATCCGAAAGAGCGTGTCGCGTACCTGGACCTCGTCGCCGGGATCGCCTCCTTCACGGAGAACGGCCCAAGCCAGCGCGCGGTACCAGGCCCCGGAGTCGAGGTAGGTCCACCCCAGACGCCGAGCCAATGCACGCGCGAGAGTGCTTTTGCCAGAACCGCTCCACCCGTCAAGCGTGACGATCGGAACGGCCAGCGGAGCCTTCTCGCCGGACATGAAGGGGGAAATTTTAGGGATTCAGAACGCCCCGTCAAGGATGGAAGCCAATTCCCAGGCAGGAGACTCTGGATCCCAGGCTGGGAGGATCCTGAGCAGCCTTCCGCCCGCCAGCGCCACCGTCCGACGCTGATGGAGATGGCCGATCACGGCTTGGGTGGCTTGATGAGCCTTTAACTCGTGAACGACCGCCTCTGAGTTCACGTCCAGGTTGGCCAGGGGCTTTCTGGCGACCTCACCGCGGCTGACCCCACGCAGGCGGCTCGCCAACCATCGGCGGAAGCCGATGCCCCGATTCTGCAAGAAGCGGCGCAGGCCCGGGCGGCGCAGCGTTCGGCGGAGGACCTGGTAGCGCCGGTCGGCTAGACAGAAGGCGTCGCCGTGAGTGAGAAGGACTGGCTCCCGGCCCGGAAGTCGGCACAACACGGAGTCCTGCACCTCGATCGCCTCGGAATCCGGCGACGCCGAGGTTTCGAGCATGACGTCCCGATTGCCGCGCAGGAGAATCACGCGCGCTCCCGTCGCGGACAGTTCGAGCAAAGCTTCACGCACGACCGCGAAGGCTGGAAGTTCCCAGTCTTCCGCTCCTGAGTAGGCATCGAAGAGATCCCCCATCACGACCACGGCGGCGGCGGACGCGCGAGGCAGCAAGCGGCGAAGTTCTTCGACGAAACTCGCGCATTCTTCAGGACGCTGCGCGTCGAGGTGCAAATCCGTGAACAGAAACACACGGTCGGCCGCGCAGGCAACCGGCGGTTCGCCAGGCACATAACGCGCATTCCTCCGAGCCGTGCTCGCCCTCATTCCGGCGTCTCGTCCTCGATGCCGAGATCCTTCATTTTTTGCCACAGCACCTTGCGCGAGATTCCGAGGAGTTTCGAAGCGTCGAGGCGGCGGCCCGCGGTCTCCGCCAATGCGGCGTGGATCGCCTCCGCTTCGGCGCGACGGACTGCCTCGTGCAGAGAGACCAAACCGTCGCCGCCGCCGCCGCCTGGCAGAAAGTGGCCGATTTTCAAGACCCGCGCGCGTCCGGCGAGTGCGATCGCGCGCACCACGGCGTTCTCGAGTTCGCGCACGTTGCCGGGCCAGGGATGCAGAATGAGACGGCGCAAGGTTTCCGGCGGCACGCGGAAGCGGCCCTCCGGATCGTGGCGCGCGAGGAACGCAGCCAGCAGGGCTGCAAGGTCTTCGGTTCGCTCGCGTAAAGGCGGCAGCTCCAGCGGAACCACGTGCAGGCGGTAGTAGAGGTCCTCGCGGAACGCCCCCGATGCAAGCTGCTCCGAAAGATTGCCGCGCGCCGCCGCGATGACCCGCGCGCGGAACGGCAACTCCTTGTTCGCGCCGAGCGGCTTGAAGTTCCGCTCCTGCAACAAGCGCAGTAGTTTCGATTGCGCTTCGACCGGAAGATCCCCGATGTCGTCGAAAAACAGCGTGCCTTCGCCGGCTTCATGGCAGAGACCGTCGCGATCGGCGTCCGCGCCGGTGAACGCTCCGCGGCGGAAGCCGAAGAGTTCGCCTTCCAGGAGTTGGGGAGGAATCGCTCCGCAAGCGACCGCGACGAAGGGCGCGTTGACGCGCGGGCCAAGCCGATGCAGCGCGCGCGCCACGCGCTCCTTCCCGGTGCCGCTCTCGCCCTGGATCAGCACGGTGGTTTCCGCCTCGCGCGCCGCCGACAGCACGCGTTCGTTGACTGCGCGCACTGCGGCGCTGCTTCCCGTCAGCAGGAGCTCCTCGCCGCTGGCCTCGCGCAGCCGGCGCAACTCAGCCATCATCGCGTTGGTTTCGGCGACGCGGGCCACGTGGCGCAGCAGTGCCTCGGCGGGAAACGGCTTCTGAAGATAAGAGACCGCGCCCAAGCGCATCGCGTCCACCGCCTGCTCGACCGACGCGTAGCCGGTCATCACCAGCACTTCGCAGGGCGGATCCTGCTCGCGCGCTCGCGCTAGCACTCGTAGGCCGTCGGCGCCTGGCAATCGCACGTCGGTCACGACCAAGTCGGCGCGCTTCTCCTGCAACCACGCCAAGGCGGCGGCGCCGTCAGGCAGATGCACCACCTCGTGTCCGGCTTCCTGCAACAATTCGGTCAGCGGCACCGCGAGGGTGCGCTCGTCCTCGACCAGCAGGATGCGGAGGCCGGAGTCGTTCAAGAGCGGGGGACCGGTTGGGCGCGCGCGGCAACGCGCTGCCCGGCGCGCTCCCGCGAGCGCAGGCCGGTGACGAGCAGGCGGTGCGCAAGGCGGGCACAAGCGAAGTCGCTTGCGTGATGCCCCTCGCGCGGCATCAATTCGAGCAGCTCGGTGCCGACGATGCGGCGCCCAGCGACGTCGAGCTCGCGCAGGATCTCAGAAGCTGTGAACCAGTCGACTCCCCCGGGCTCCGGCGTTCCCGTGCTCGGCACCACCGAAGAATCCAGTCCGTCGATGTCCCAGGACAGCCAGACCGGACCGGGCGGCAGCGAGTCGAGCACGCGGCGCACGCGTCCGATCGGATCGAGGGCGAGGAGTTCGCGAGCGCCGACGTAGGTTGCGCGGCCATCGGCGCCGCCTGCGCGGTAGAAATCGCGCTCTTCGGGCGAGATCGCGCGCAGTCCGAAAGCGTGCAAACGGATGCCGGTCTCGAGGACGCGACGCATCACGCAACCGTGCCCATAGCGGGTGCCCTCGTATTGATCCCGCAGATCCGGGTGGGCGTCGAGATGCAACACGACGAGATCTGGATCGCGGCGCGCCGCCGCGCGAATCGGGCCGAGCGAGAGCGAATGCTCCCCCCCGAGGATCAAGGGCATGCGGCCGGCATCGAGCAGCGCGCCCACTTCTTCTTCCAGCAGGGCGGCAAGCTTTTCCGGAGGTCCGTCGAACTCGACCGGTCGCGCCGTCCGCACGCCGAAGCGGCGGGCTTCGTCCTCGATCCACTCGTCCCAGAACTCCACCTGGCGGCTCGCTTCGAGAATCGCGGCGGGACCGTTCGCGGTGCCCCGCATGTAGGTGGTGGTCGCCTCGTAGGGAATCGGCAGTACGACGCCGATGGCGCCGGGACCGCAGTCTTCGCCTTCGAGGCCGAGGAAGGCGCCAGGATCGTGAGAGTCGCTCATGTTTGGGTACCGCGCAGCCTTGGGAGGATACACTTCGGCAGCATGCGCCTGGAATATACCCAGGACCTG
>JAQBVK010000274.1 GCA_027623585.1 Planctomycetota bacterium | reverse complement strand
GTCTGCGCATCATGCCCCGACCATCGGTAAGTGCTGCTACTTTTCCCGCTCAAAGTTCGGGGCGCTCCAACTGGGGGAACTATGGGTGAAGGATGACCACCAATACAGGTGTTTCATATTGTATGAATAGGCAACAAAGTCCCTGTTAACACCGTTACGCGATCCGTAACAAGGTGTAGACTCCTACAGGACACCCCTCATGACCTTCTCCCCCCTCCGCACCGAACAGGCCCACGCACTCGGCGAGCGCGTGGTGGAGTTCGGGAAGGCGCAGAAGCACGAGGTGCTCGAGGATCTGGGGACACGGCTGGGCAGTCTGGACGCCACCGAGCGCGACCGGCTCTCGACCGCGCTGATGGGGGTGTATCACGACACGCGCGCCAGCGAGGCTTTCTCGCTGCTCTTCGAGCTCAACCAAAAAGGCGTGCTGCGGCTGGTTTATCACCACCTGCGCCGCTCCTTCTTCTCGGTGGACGCGAACGACGTGCTGCAGGAGGTGTTCTTCAACATCTACCGCTACCCGGACCGCTTCGATCCGTCCAAACCTGCGGCCTTCCGCAACTGGACCCACTCGATCGTCCGCAACACCGCGCTCAAGTACTCGCGGCGCGCGCAACGCAACCACGTCGTCAGTCTCGGCGGCGGTGCGAACGGCGACCGTGAGGACGACATCGGCCTGTTCGATCCGGCCGACGAAAACGCGCACACTCCGCTGGAGGAAGCGCAGCAGCACGAAGCCGACCACGAACTCGTGGGGGCTTGGTTGCTCTACCTGCACTTCTATCTCGACGCCTACGCGCGTCTCACCCCGGCCGAGAAGCGCGCGCTGTTCCTCGTGGAAGTGAAGGGCCTGCCCTACAAGGAAGCCGCCGCCAAGCTCGACCTGCGCGTCGAGAACCTGAAGATGCGCATCTTCCGCGCGCGCCGCAAGGTCTTCACGATCATGCAGCGCCGCTTCGCCGGCGACGAGAAGGCGCGCGCCGCGGCCAGTGCGGTCCACGCTGCGCTCGCCAACGGCCTCGCGCCCGATCCGGCACGCGTCGCGCGCGGCGTCGGCCAGATCCGCACCACCCGCGTGATTCGCGAAGGCCTCAACCAAGTCCTCGCCGCGCGCCGCACGCCCGAGGGCAAGCAGATCAAGGAGGCCGGCGCATGAGCGACTCCCGCCGCCAGCGCTTCGCCTTCCACGACGCCATCCGCAGCGCACCCGAACCGCGCACGCTGTGCACCGGCTTCCAGTCCGCGCTGTCCGCGCTGCTCGATCAAGAACTGCCCGAGCACCACGCGCGCCAAACCCTCGCGCACCTCGAGGCCTGCTCCGACTGCGGCACCTTCTTCAACGCGATCCGTCTGCAGGCGCAAGCCCACCGCGACGTCGCCGTGCCCGGCTCGCTGGCCAAACGCATGCGCAAGCTGCAGGGCCACGAACTCTTCAGCGGCCTCACCGACGGCGAGATCCTGCGCCGCCTCGCCTTCGCCCTGTATCAACTCGGCAAGGCTTATTCGCTGCTCGGCACCGACGGCGACTACCTCGTGCGCGTGGCCGAAGAGCCCGTGCAGATCGACGCGTATTCAAGCGGCGAAGCGGCCGAAGCTGCTCGCGCCGCCGACGGGAGTGGCGCCCTTCGCAGCGGCACGCTGGCCGACCTGCTTGCAGGTCAAGCCGCGGGCTCGCATCTGGCGAAGGCGCGCGCTCTCCTCGACGAGACCCTGCGCCTCAAACCGCGTTTCGTGGAAGCGCGGATCTACCTCGGTTTCGTGCGGCAAGCGCAGGGTGAATCCGAAGCCGCCGCCGAGGAATACCGCCGCGTGTTCGTGAAGACCGACCGTCTCGCCAACCGCGCCCACTCCGCAATCCAACTCGGCCTGCTCTACGACCGCGCCGGCGAATACCGCCGCGCGCGCGCGATGTACCGCTGGGTCGTGGCGAGCGGAATCATTCATCGTCAGCCGGAGTTCTCCTTCGTGCTGTACAACCTCGCCGTCGAGCACCTTTCGCTAGGCGAGACCGACAAGGCGCTGTCCATCCTGCGCCTGATCCGTGACGACTACCCGGATCTCTGGTCCGCCGCGCGCGCGTGGCTCCAGGGCTCCGAGCACCTACTCAATCGTCTGCGCGATGACGAGAAAGCGCGACGCGAACTCGAAACGCTGGAACCGGCATTCTTTGCCGCATGAGCTCATGAATTCTTCATCCCGTACCCGCCTGATCTGGATCGCCATCGCGATCCTCGCGGGGCTTCTGGTCTTCACGGCTGCGCCGAGCCTGCTCGTCGCTGCCGGAGATTCAGGCCAGGGCCAATCCGAGGGAGGCAACGATAATCCGGTCGTGGGCAGTCTGCCGTGCGCGGTGGACCCCGACATGGACCTCAAGTTCTTCAAGGCATTGGGCATGCCGCCGCAGTCCGGCACGATCATGCGGCCCTTGCCCACGCTCGCCTTGGCGGGCGCCAACCTGCCGGGCCACGTGCTCAACGCCTGGGGCAATGCGGGCAGCGTCAACGGCGGCATCGGCCGCTGGAGCCTGCTCGGACTCATGGAGGCCGGCGCGATGGTCACCACCCGCACTGCGGTCAAGACCGGCCAAGTCTCGATGTGGAACTGGTTGCCGGCCTCCGCCATCAACGGACGCGTGTTGATGACGTCGAGCACCGGCGCATGGAACTGGCTGATCACCGCGTCGCAGTTCGTGCTGCCGCTGAACATGCTGTGCAACAACCCCGCGAACGTGGTGGACGCCTGGTTCACCGTGACTCGTCAGAACGGCACCCCGGTCTGCCGCTACCACGTGACGATCGTCGCTGACGTCGTCACCGTGGAGTTCGTGCCCTAAGACGAGCTTTCTTTCCCACATCCTCACACGAAGCCGCCCCGGCGCCACGAACAGGCGCCGGGGCGGTTTGCTTGAGGCTCTATTGCGCGGGAGCGTCATCATTGACACGCCCCCAGCGAAACTAAATGATCCAGCGAGTCGGCGGCGCCAGATCATGCGGGCGGCGCGAGAACTCGTAGCGGTCGCCCTGCGCGCGGCGTTTGCGGTAGCCGAGCAGGTGAAAGATTTCGACCGGGAACCAGCGCGCCACGCGGCGGTTGACGAGCAGGCGATCGGGGTGCGCGGAGTCGCGGCGGACGCCGGGGAGCACGGGCACCAACCGGTCACAGTGCGCGCGGCGCAGCACCGCGGACACGCCGAGCCAGAAGGCGTGCAGATCGCGCGCGAGGAAGAAGCCGTCGTCGCCCTTCTTCTGGTAGAGCGGCAGCAACACGCGGCCGGGATAGTGCGCGCGGACTTCGCCCTCGCGGTCGTGCGCCAGCACTTCCCAGCGCTGCACGCGCGCGAAGTTGCTGTAGCCGGCGCGCATGCGGAAGTCGTCGCGCGCGCTGATCGAATGGCGATAGCGGATCTCGAGGAAGCGCGGCAGACCGTTGCGCACGGCGTCG
>JAQBVK010000273.1 GCA_027623585.1 Planctomycetota bacterium | reverse complement strand
GACCCGCCGCCGGCGCCGATGGTATGGATGTCCACCATCGGCAAGCGAATGGGGAAGCCGTCGACGTCGCGCCCATACGACACGTTGACGCTTCCGTCCTTTATGAGCGCGACATCGGCGCTCGTGCCGCCGACATCGATCGTGATCGCGTTGGCCCGGCCCACGGCCGAGGCGACGTGCAGCGCGCCAACGACGCCTGCCGCGGGCCCGGAAAGGGCGGTGCGCACCGGGAAGGACCTGGCGCGTCCGATCGTCATCAGGCCGCCGCTGGATTGATTGATGCCTATCGACGCACGCGGAAGCATCGAAGCAAGGTCCGTTTCGAGCGATGACATGTAGCTGCTCAGGACCGGCTGCAGGTAGGCGTTCACGATCGTGGTGGTAAAGCGCTCGTACTCGCGGAACTCCGGCTGTACCGCTGAAGAAGTCGAAACGAGCATTCCCGGCAGAGCCGCGCGTATCTGTTCGGCCACTCGATCTTCGTGCGCCGGATTGAGAAACGAAAACAGGAAACAGACCGCGACCGACTCGACGTCCATGTGCCGTATCCGGGCAATCGCTTCATCCCCCTGCGCCGTGTCGAGCGGGCGGTGAACCGCACCGGTCGCATTGATTCGTTCGGTTATCTCCAGGCGCCGGCGCCGCGGGACGAGCGGATCGGGATAGTCGCGCTGCAGATCGTACACGTGCGGACGCGTCTGGCGGCCGATCTCCACGAGATCACGGAATCCCCGGGTAGTGACGAGCGCCACGGAACAGCCTTTTCTCTGCACGAGGGCATTCGTCGCCACGGTGGTCCCGTGCGCCAGCCTGGAGACTGCCTCGAGCGGGATGCCGTGCGCGGTGGCCAGCTCGCGAAGTCCGCTGACAATCGCCGTGGCCGGGTTCTCCGGCGTGGAAGTGCGTTTCCAGAGCCGGACGTCGCCGGTTGCTTCCTCGACGGCGCAAAAGTCCGTAAACGTGCCCCCCACGTCTACACCGACAATCCAGCTCATCGTCAGCGCTCCCCTCGTTTCATAGGTCGGCGCGGCCGCCGTTGAGGAAAGGCTTGAGGCTCGCGTAGGCCATCGCGTGCAGCGGCGTCGGCACGCCCAGTTCGCGCCCCTTCCTGACGATCAGCCCGGAGAGGCTCTCCAGCTCGAGGCGCCGGCCGCGCGCCAGATCGTGGTACATGGACGCATACATGTCCGGCGGGAAATTGCGGTGATTCTGGATCTGCCACGCCACGATGTCGTCGGGCAGCTCGATGCCCATCGCGCGGGCCACCGCCGCGCCTTCCGCGAACATGGCGCTCGCAAGCGCCACGATGTCGGGGTCGTGGTAGACGATCCCCGCGGGCCTGCGCGTGAGGCTCGTCAGTGCCGCATTCACCGTCAGGCCCACGAACTTGTGCCACTGCGCCATGCGGATGTCCGGGACGACCTCCGCGCCGAACCCCGCCGCCACGCAGGCGTCGCGAAAACGGGTGGCGCGCTGCGTCATCTGCCCGTCCGCCTCGCCGAACTTTATCGATGGCGCTTTTGACATGTAACGGATGACGCCGGGCGATTCGATCAGGGCAGAAACAAACGCGATGCCGCCCATCACCCGGTCGTCGCCGACGATCGCGCCGATGCGGTCCTGGCCGTCCACGCCATTTTGCAGCGTGATGCACGCCCCGCCCGTCGAGAGCAGCGGCGCGATCGCACGTGCCGCGTCCTCGGTATCGAACAGCTTCACGCAGAACAGCACGACATCCACCGGCGCGAGCCGCGCGGGATCGTCGGTGGCCTGCGCGCTCGCGATGACGGCGTCGCCCGCCGCTCCAGCCAGCTTCAATCCCGCCGCCTGTATCGCGCGCAGATGCTCCCCGCGCGTGATGAACGCGACCTCGTGTCCGGCCTGGGCAAGCCGCCCCCCGTAATATCCGCCGACCCCGCCGGCGCCCATGATGGCGACGCGCATGTGATCCTCTTCCTGATATTTCAGCCCTGCTAGACTTCCTATTGTTGCAGAAGAAAGCGAGCGTCGCTTGATTTCCTCGCGAAACACCGGATTTTTTACGGGGCAACCATGAACGATCTCCATCACCTCGATGCCGCCGAGGCCGCACGGCGGATCGCCGCCGGCAGAATCACTTCCGAACAGCTGGTCAGGGCCTGCCTGGATCGCATCGCCGCGCGCGAGGGCGAGGTCAGTGCATGGGCGCATTGCGATCCCGCTGCTGCGATCGCGCAGGCGCGCGCAGTGGACAGAGCGGGCGCGAAAGGCGTACTTGGCGGCGTACCGGTCGGCTTCAAAGACGTGATCGACACCGCCGACCAGCCGAGCCAGTACAACTCCCCGATCTACCGCGGCAATCGGCCGCGCGTCGACGCCGCCTGTGTCGCGCTGGTGCGAAACGCGGGCGGCATCGTCCTCGGCAAGACCGCGACGACGGAGTTCGCCTGGCGTTTTCCCGGCCCCACGCGCAACCCCCACAACCTCGCGCATACACCCGGCGGTTCGTCGAGCGGGTCGGCTGCCGCAGTGGCTGATTTCATGGCCCCGCTCGCCTTTGGTACGCAGACCGGCGGCTCGACCATCCGCCCCGCCGCGTACTGCGGCATCGTCGGCTACAAGCCGAGCTTCGGCACGATCAATCGCGCCGGGCTCAAGCCGCTCGCGGAGTCCCTCGACACCCTCGGCGTAATGGCGCGCACCGTCGAGGACTGCGCCCTGCTCGTGCATGCGGTTTCGAATCGAACCCTTCCCGATTTCGCCGCTGCGCCCACCCGCGCTCCGCGCATCGGATTGTGCCGCACGTCACACTGGAAGGACGCGTCGCCGGACACGCAGACGTTGTTGGAAAGCACTGCTGCCGCTTTGTCCGGCAGCGGCGCGGCGGTGAGCGAGGTCGAACTGCCCGCGGAATTCGACCGGCTTTACGACGACCCGGTGCTCATCATGGATTTCGAAGCCGCGCGCAGCCTTGCCTGGGAACGATTCAACCACCCGGACGGCCTGAGCGATCTGTTGCGCAACGCCCTCACCGCCGCTGCAGCGACGCCGCGCGCGCAGTACGACGAAGCGATGCGCCATGCGCGCCTGTGCCGGCAGGTGTTTGCCGGATGTTTTGTCGATTGCGATGTGCTGCTCACGCCCAGCGCGACCGGCGAGGCGCCGGCCGGGATAGCAAGCTGCGGCAGTTCGCTCTTTAACCGCAGTTGGACGTTGCTCGGCGTGCCGTGTGTCACGCTCCCCGCGGGCCGCGGCGCATCCGGATTGCCGCTCGGCGTGCAGTTGGTGGGCAATTACGACGATGACGAACGGCTGCTGCTCGCCGCCGAGTGGGTGCGGCGTGCGTGCTCCCGCTAGATGCGCGTGAGCGCTGCGATGGCGCGAACATTCGGCAACGCGGCATCCGCGTCGGCGAGCGCGCACAGCTTTTCCGCGTTTTCGCCGCCGAGGATCGGTTCCGCCAACTCCCGGAA
>JAQBVK010000005.1 GCA_027623585.1 Planctomycetota bacterium | reverse complement strand
CGGTGCGCGGAGCCGCGGCCGTGCCGGTGTCCGGCTGGCCATGGACTCCGGCGATCTTTTTGCTCACCACGCTCGGCTCGTCGGCGTTCCTGGTGGCGCGCGAACCCTTCCATGCCCTGAGCGGCCTCGGAGTCCTCGCTCTCGGCTTCTTGCTCGCGCCGAGGGCCCGACGGAATCGGCCTCCCCTGGCCTGAATTTGGTACTCAAGTCCGGGCGTGATCGTCCGCTAAGGCATTGGCCCTCCAGCCTCTATCGCCATGATCGCTCCGCAGCTTCGCTTTCACTCCAGCCTTTTCAATTCATCTCAACCGCATGCGAGCTGGCCGGCACAGAACGCCTATGGCGAGGACCTCGCCGAATGGCTGCGCGCGCGTTTGCAATGCGAGGACTTCACACTCTCGACGCCGCACTGGAGCTCGGATGCATGGGTTCTGGAATGTCGGCGCGGTGAGGAATCCGACCGCATTCGCGTGCGTTGTGAGGGCGCCGAGAGCTGGGTGATTGAACTCGCTCGCTCACGATCCTGGTTTGCGGCCTTGGTATTCCCCGAACCCACGATGAATTGCTCACTGGCCGAAGCCATTCGATCGGCTTTGTCGCGTGAGCCCGCCGTGAGCCAGTTGCAGTGGAAGCGCACGCGCACGACGGAACGCGCTTTGAGTGTGAACTGATCGAGGGGCGTCGGCTGGCGCTCAGAGTTAGGATGCCCGCGCATGGCTGCGTCGGTGCGACTGCTTTACGAGGACGAGCACTTGCTCGTCGCGGACAAACCCGCCGGCAAGCTCTCGGTGCCGGCGCCGGGCGTCGAGGCGCGAAGTCTGCTCGACGACCTGCGTGCTGCCGGCAAGCATCCGTTGCCGGTGCATCGGCTCGATCGCGAGACCAGCGGCGCCATCCTATTCGCGCGCGATCCGGAGACGCGCGCCGCGCTCGAGGAGATGTTCCGAACGCGATCCGTGGACAAGACCTACTGGGCGATGGCATCCGGACGATTCCGTGAGCCCCAAGGCGTCTATTCTTACCGCATGCTGGAAGAGCGCGGGCGCTCCGCCGTGAATCCACGCGGTCAGGAGGCGGAGACCCGCTGGCGCGTGCTGGCAGCGCATTCCGTGGCGACCGAACTCGAGATCGAACTCGTGACCGGGCGAACCAATCAGATTCGCGTGCACTGCGCGCACGCCGGGCACCCCTTGATCGGAGAGCGCAAGTACGCGCGTGGAAAGGCGTCCCCGCTGCCTTTGCGTTCGCGGCGCGTGGCGCTCCACGCCTGGCGATTGAGCTTCGCGCATCCGCGCGGTGGTGCGCGCGTGGAGGTGGAAGCGCCGCTTCCCGAAGACCTCCTCGAATTGCGCGCGCGCGCGGCCGCCGGAGCGCGTCCGTGAGCGAGCGCGAGCAACTGCAGCTCGAAACCGTGTTTCGCGTCAGGATCCTGCCTGGGGGACGCAAGGGTAGGTTCTTGCTGATCCTGTGGCTGGCGGGCATGGGTGGCATGCTCGTCGGCTTACTACTCACTTTCGGCAATGCAATCGGCGGAGCTGCCGGGCTGGCGCTACCGATGCTCTGGATCGCCTTCAAGCTGACGAAGCGCGCGGAGTACGGAGTCAGCGCAGACGGCGTGCGCGAGACCATCCTCGATCCTCAAGGGAAAGCGGTGGGCGGGCGAGACAAACGCTTCCGCTGGGATCAAGTCGAGTCCTGGTTGATCGACTCCGACTTGGTTCGAGGCGCCGGTGACCGTCGCTTCATCGAGTTGCGCATGAACGACGGCTACCGAATGCGCTTCCGCGAAGCGAACGACAAGCCGATGGATCCGGAGTTCACGGCCTTCGCCGCTGCCCTGGAGTCTTTGGTCTCGATCGCGCCTGAGTCGACTCAAACCTCAACGCCGGCGCGCCGACTTTCGTTCTACGAGCGTCCGGCGGCCAAGTTTCTGACCGTCCTCTTCATGGTGCTGACGGTCGGCATTTTGCTTGCGGCAATGCTGATTCCTCAGTACTTCGGGGAGGCGGCGTGGTTCCGACTCCTAGTGATCATCATTCCTGGCACGATCTACATGTTCGTTCGCACCTTCGGCCGTCGCCGCAGCTCACTCGACCGGCGCTAGGACCACGCGTCGTTCCGCCGGTTGCCCACTCGGCACCGGGTACTCCGCGAACAGCAGCGGCATGCAGGCCTTCATTACTCCGAAGAAATCGCCGGTGCGGCCGTCGGCGCGGAGTTCGCCCATCCAGAGCACTTTGCCGCTCGGCTCTTGGAGCACGACCTCAGCGCGGTGCGAGTACTCGCGCACGGTGTGGCCGGGAACGACCCACGTTTGCGGGACCCAGACGCCGGGCTCCTGCACGGTGATCCATCGTCCGTCCACGCAATAGCGCCGGGGGTACATCGGCCAGTAGCTATGGGTGACGCGCGTTTCCGGTGGCACCCAGTGCTCGTTCTCGAGCACGTAGCCGTGCACCACGAGCTCGACCTTCGCATCCTCCGTGAGGGCGATGCCGCGGCTGTTCAAGACGGCGACGGCGAAATCAGCCACGATGCGGTCGCGGAGGGGATCGCCGGCGGCGGGGTCCAGTTCCAGTCGCCCGGCGCGCAGCGACGGCAGTTCCGGCGCGCCGAAGCCGGTGCCGATCACGGTGGCGTCGACGTAGACTGGCGACGAGCAGGCCGGAATCAGCGCCAACGCGATTCCCAACAGGGCGGCACGCAGCATGCAGCGATTCTACGTCACGGCGGAAGTGTGCGCGGAGAGCGCTGCCGACGCGCGCGCGGCAGCGGAAGGCGGTGCCGATCGGATCGAATTGTGCGCCGAACTTCGCGTCGGCGGCTTGACGCCGACCGTCGAGACCTTGCGCGAGGCGCGCGCCTCCGCCGCGCTGCCGATCGTCGTGATGTTGCGCTCGCGCGCGGGCGATTTCGTGCTGCGTGAGGGGGAACTCGAAGTGGTGCTCGCGCAAGCGGAGCTGCTGCGCGCCGCCGGGGCCGACGGCTTGGTGTTCGGCGCGGTCACGTCGACGGGCCAGGTTGATCGCGAAGCGGTGCAGCGCGTGGCAGAAGCGATCACTCCGTTGCCGCTGGTGTTCCATCGCGCGTTCGATGCGCTCATGGATCAAGACGCGGCGCTCGAGGACTTGATCCGATGCGGTTGCGCTCGCGTGCTGACCTCCGGTGATCCGCGGGGTGTTGAACGCGGCATGGACCGGCTGCGCGCCTTGGTAGCGCTGGCCGGCGAGCGCATCGAAGTGATGCCCGGCGGGGGGGTGCGCGCCGGCAATGCCGCGGAGCTTGCACGTGCGAGCGGCGCGCACGCAATCCACTTCAGCGCCAAGTCGGACTACTCATCGCCGTTGCGATCGGAAGACGTGCGCGCGGTGGTTTCTGCGCTGCGCTCCGTCTGATCGGGAGGACGCGAACGCATGCGCATGACGTCGCGCAAGAACCACGCGAGCACCACCAGCGAGCCGGGACCGGCCACGAGGAGCGCGAGCCAAGTGGCGAAGGTCACTTGGCACTCCTCTTCGAGGACCATGCGCCGGCAGTGAATGCCAGCGCCGAAGCGGGCAGCGTAATCAAGATTGCGTACTCACGCTGCCAACTGCCGAGCACGCGCGTCTCTTCCTCGGCGTCCCAGACGCCGAACGTTTCCACCAGGAGGAACAGCGCCACGGCGCATCCGAATCCTGTCCAGGCCGACCATGTGCCGGCGCGTGGCCGCGCGAGCCGTGGCGCGAAGAGTCCGATCACCATCGGCACCAGCACGGTGGAGATCAGGATGGTCGCCATGAAAATCCATGCGTCGCGCAGCCGATCGAAGCGCAACGCGAGCAAGAGCGCCACGCCGAGCGTGCCCGCCGCCGCCCAACGCGTGGCCCGCAGCAGCGCGCGATCAGAGAACTTTCGTTTCAGCATGGGTTGCACGCCGTCGTAGACGATGTTGCCGGCGGCGATCAAGGTATAGGAATCCACCGTGCTCATCGCGCTGGCGAACAATCCTGCAATGAACAATCCGAGTAGGCCGGTGGGAAGTAGTTCGGCGCAGACCTGCAGCAAGATCGCGGAGTTGTCGAAATCGCCCGAGAGGCGCCCGCTGGCGACGAAATCCTGTCCGACCAGGCCGAGGTACACCACCAGCCAGTCGTAGGCCGCCCAGATCACGAGGCCGATCAGCAAGGCGGTGCGCACCGCGCGCAGGCTGGTGCCCGCGAAGATGCGCTGGTAGAAAGCGGGCTCGATCAACGGGCTTGCTGCGATCAAGAAATAGACCAGCAGGTCGGAGAGCGCCAGAGATCCGCGGGGAGAGAGCATCTCGGCCCCGAGGCGTTCCGCGAGCACGGCATGGCCGCCGACTTGGTGCAAAGCGAAGGCCGTGGCGATCGCGATCGTCACGCACATGATCGCGAACTGCACGGTGTCGGTGAGTGCGTCGGCGAGCAGTCCGCCCATCAGGGTGTAGATCAGCGCAAGTCCGGCTCCGACGGCGGCGCACAACACCGGATTCCAGCCGAACACCGCCTCGCCGATCAAGCCCATGCCGGTGACGGAGAGGATCGGCGCGGAGTAGAAGAATGAGGCGAGCGCGGCAGCGCGCCCGGCGGACGGGCCATAGAAACCCACCATTGCCTCGGGCAAGGTGCTCGCAGTGAGACGTTTCAGGCGCGGCGCGACCAACAACGCGCACGCGGCGTAGAAGAGATAGAAAGGCGCCGAGTACACGAAAAAGGCGCTGACGCCTTCGTAGAAGGAGAGCTCGGAAGATCCGAGTGTTACGTCGAGACCGTAGTAAGTGCTGACCAGGGTGGCGACGAGAATCGGCGTGGTCAGCCCGCGACCGGCGAGGAACCAATCCTCGAACACGCGAATGCGGCGCAGCGCGATCCAGCCGATCACAAGCATGCCGAGCAGGTAGACGACCAGGATCGCGCTGTCGAGCGCGGTCCAATGCTCCGCCATGCCGGTGCCGGATTGCGGCATCCCGGAATCATAGGAAGGCACTTCGGACTGTCCTATGACTCACGCGTGGACGAAAGCGTGCCCGACCTTTCGCGGCTGAAGATCGATCGCAGCGTTCCAACGCCGCGGCGAGGCGGTTTGCTGCCGTGGGTGATCTTGGCGCTGGTTCTCGGAATCGGTGGCTGGTTCGGCTGGTCGCGCGGCTGGTTCACGGCATCAGGATCCGGACCAGCGGTCGAAATCGCGCGGGTGCAGCGCATCGGCGGGGCTGCGGCGCAGAGCGGGGTGGCGGCGAGCGGATACGTCGTGGCGCGGCGACAGGCGGCTTTGTCCACCGACATCCAGGGCCGTCTGGTGGAGTTGCCGGTGGAGGAGGGGACGCGCGTGAAGGAGGGCCTCTCGTCGCGCGCCTCGACACCACTCAATACGAGGCGGCCCTCGCGCGCAGGGCGCAGTGCTGGTTTCGGCGCAAGCCTCCTTGGAAACGGACAAAACCGCGATACGAGAGGTCGAAGTGTTGATCGAAAAGAGCAGCGTGTTCGCGCCCTTCGACGGCGTGATCACGCGCAAGAACGCCGAGATCGGTGAAGTAGTCAGCGCGATTGGCGCGACTGGGCCGAATGCGCGAGGAGCGGTGGCCACGCTGGTGGATTTCTCCACGCTCGAAGTGCAGGTCAAGCTTTCACAGACCAGCCTCGGCGCTGCGCGTGACGACGCGCCGGTGCTGATCTACCTCGACGCCTACGCCGAACAGGCGAGATCGGCGTGCTGTTGGCAATCGGCTACACCCGCGCTGCGGTGGTGTTGACGCTTTTGCTCGAGGCCGCGTTGATCGGCTTGATTGGAGGGTCGGTGCCTGCGCTGCGCGCCGCGTCACTCAAGCCGGTCGAGGCATTGCGCTCGCTGTGAGCGGGCGCACTTCGTCGGGACGCAGGGCAAGCGCCGGAC
This sequence comes from Planctomycetota bacterium, assembly GCA_027623585.1. Taxonomy (GTDB): domain Bacteria; phylum Planctomycetota; class UBA1135; order UBA1135; family UBA1135; genus JAQBVK01. Next base: position 16,200 of record JAQBVK010000005.1, on the reverse strand, counting down.
TTGCGAACAATTCCCACAACAGGTCGGCCTGCTTGCGCGGGCCCACGTCTTCGAAGCAAAGCGCCACGCTGCCGTTGCGCTGACGGCGCGCGACGCGTGCGAGCAACGGAAGTGCGCGGCCGTCGGCGAGCGTGAGTTCGACCACCACCGAATCGCCACGACGCAACTTGGTCTGCGTGCAACGCACCAAGGCACCGCCTTGAGACAGATCGAGCACTTCAGCGTCAATCGGCGCTCCCTTCAACAGCAGACGCGCTTTCGTGGCGAGCTGAAGTCGCGGCGCAATACGCAACTCTTCACGCTCGCGCGCTTTGGTCCAGCGCAGCACCGTGCCGGCGAGTCGCGCAAAGGCCGCGCCAGCCGCAGCCGGTTGCGGAAGCCTCCGCCAAGTGTCCGGATCCGTGAACATCCACAGGATCAATTGTTCACGCTGCGCTTCATCGACGCTTTCGAAGGCTACGGAGCAACCGTAGAAGCCCGCGTCCTTGCGCCCGCGACACCAAACCAGGCGCGCGCCGAGTTCGAGGGTTTCGCCTTCGTGATCGAGAATGACGTGCAACGGAACCTTCGCTGGTACCGGATCGCGCAATACGACTCCGGCACCGCCTTCGGACAAATCGACCGCGATGCCCTTCGCTTCGATGACGCGCCCGTCCAGTTCCCAGCGCACGCGCGCCGGAAGGTGAGACGGAAGACGCGGTAAGCCGCGCTTCTGCGGCCGATCCACTGCCGCGAGTACCGACGCCGACAGCAGCAGCACGTTGTAGGTGAGCCACAACAGGTTCATCGTGAGCACGCCGCTCGCTTCGTAGTCCACGCCAGGCAGATGCGCTGCGGCGACCAGCCATCCGGCCACGCTCAAACCGAGCAGCACCATTTGAGGAAGTGCAGCACGGAACGACAAGCGCGGCCGTTCGCGCAAGGATTCCTTGGGCGTGACTTGGAAAGGCAGTCGCTTGCGCGTCACCGCCGCCCATAGGGTGGCCGTCGCCATGTAGACCGACATCGAAGATTCGTAAACTTCGCTCCACCAGGTGTGGCGATGATTGCGGCTCACGCTGGAAGTCACGAGCCAGCCGCACAAGATGTGCGGGAGCAGCACGGCCGCCACCGGGAGGATGCTGGCGTCAATCGAGCGCACGCCCAACAGCGCGTAGGCGGCGGGCGCCAGCGCGAAGAGGATGCGCGGAATTCCGTAGAAGAAGAAGAAGGACGACGCGAAGTAACAGATGCGTTGCGCCCACTTCAGTCCAGGAATAGTGAGCGGATTGTCGACCCGCAAGATTCCGATCATGCCCATGCCCCAGCGCATCCGTTGCTTGAGCGCGTCGGCGAAGGTTTCCGCGGTGACGCCGGCCGCAAGCGTGCGCGCGTAGTAGGGCCGAACGCCACCCGCGCGCGTGCATGCGCAAGGCGGTGTGAGCGTCTTCCGTGATCGTTTCGGTCGCAAATCCACCGACGTCGGCAATCGCCTTGCGACGCAGCACGGCGTTACTGCCGCAGAAAAAAGCGGCGTTCCAGTGATCATTGCCTGGCTGCAAGACCTTGAAGAACATGTCTTGCTCGTTGGCGACGCTGCCGCCGAGCAGCAGGTTGCGCTGATAGACGTCCGGGTTGTGAAAGTGATGCGGAGTCTGGACGAAAGCCAGGATTTCGTCGTCCATCAGGAACGGCACGGTTTCCTCGAGGAAACTCCGCACCGGCACGTGATCGGCGTCGAACTGCGCGATCAGGTCGCCGGCGGTGCGCGCGAGAGCGGCGTTGAGGTTGCCGGCCTTTGCGTGCGCGTTGTCCTCGCGCGTCAAGTAACCGAAGCCGAATTGTTCGGCGAGGGCACGCATGCTTTCGCGCCGGCCGTCGTCGAGGATCCAAAGTCGTCTTTCGCCTGGATAGCGCATGGCGCGGCAGCCGATCACCGTGCGGCGTACGACCTCCACGCTTTCGTTCACCGTGGTGATGAAGACGTCCACCGTGGGCCACACGGTTCCCGGGCGCACCGGGGGTGTGCTACGGCGTCGCAGGCGGAAGGTCTGGAAGTGACCGAGCAACAGCAGACTGACGGTGTAGCACTCGGCGGCGAACAGCAGGACGCTGGCGATGGCGTCCGCAGGGACCTCCAGGGTCAGCGTCGAGGTCGCGCGCCAAGTCAGGTAGCGCAGCGAGGCGGTCGCGCTCAAGCCGAGCCCCAGCCAGCGCAAGCGGCGTGGAGCAAGGCGGAAGGTCGCCCAAGCGGCCAACACCAACACCAGCGAGACGCCGAGGTCGAAGCGCGAAGGAAGCTCGCGCCAGCCGGAAACTTCCGGCGGCGTGATCAACCCTGAGGTCATTCCGGCGGCGCTGCCCGTCATCACGAGGCATCCGATCGCAGCGGCAAGGCGGACACGCATCATTAGAGCGGAATCACCACCGAAGCCATCACCGCGTAGGCTTCGTAACGGTCGCTCGATCCGCGGTCGTCGGTCGAAAGGAAGTTGGCTTCCAGACGCAGCAGAAAGACGGCGTCGAATTCACGCTCAACTCCCGCGCCGAGCTGGATGCCGTAGTCGCTGACTCCGCCGGCTTGCCAGAACAGAGCGGCGTCCCCGAACGCATTCCAGTCGGCTTCCTTCGCCTCCCAGCGCCAGCCCACGCCCCACGAGTCGAGATTCTCCGGTGAGTAGTACAACGCCGAAGACTCCGCGAAGCCGAGATGGTGATAGAAAAAGCGCGGGATGCTATGGCGCCCCGGATCGTACTCACGATTGCGATGGGTCTGCAGGTAGGCCTCGAGTCGGCCGTTGCCGTCCTCAATCGGACCGCCTTGAAGTTCGGCGAGCATTCCGACCCCACGCGCGTTCTCTGAACGCACGCCTCCGCGCAAGGTGGTGGCTTGCACGATGTCACTGCGCAGCAGGTTCACCGTAAACGCCCCGTTGTAGCGGTCGAAGGGATGCGCAGCGATGGGATCGGCCCAGTCGTCGCGCCGGATCGATGCCCACGCCAAGACTTGGTCCCGCAGTTGCTTTTCCGCGAGAACTCCGCCGCGCCAACTCTGCTCCCCACGCACGTCTCCGTAGGCCACGTCGAACTCCAGCGCGCTGAAGGTGCCTGGACGCTCGCGATGGCGAACGATCAGGCTGCGCCGCGCGAGGTCGCGTCCGGACGCATCCTCGAAGGTGGCGTACTCGACCGCGAACGTGGACCGCGCGTCCGGGCGAGACTCGGGAAATAGCTGGCCGCTCGCTCCGATCAAGGCTTTGTTGCGGCGCCAATCCGCGTCATCCGCGAAGGCTTGAAGTTGAACGAAAGCTTCCGATCGCAAACGATCACTGGAGTCTTGGGCCAGCGCGCGCGTCGCCTCATCTTGCTGAAGGGCGAGACTCTGCTCGTACCAGGCCACAGCGCTGCCGTCCCGAGCGTGCCAACTTTCCAACTCGCCGAGCGCGCGCATCAGCGCCGGATTCTCGGGATCGATCGCGAGTTCCGATCGATAGAGGAGCTCCGCTTCGCGGTGGCGGCCGGACCAAGCCAAGGTATCGGCCAAGCCACGGCGCGCCGCAGCGCGCAGTGCGGAATCCTCGGATTCTCGTTCCAGCCGGCGAAACTCGAATTCCGCCTCCACGTACATTCCTTCCCAAGACAGCAGGAGCGCAAAATCCAAACGGCGCGCCTCGTCTTCCGGCGCGCGCGAGAGGTACTCCCGGAATGCGAAGATCGCGTCGGCGGTGCTCCCGCGCCGGCGGGCAACCTCGGCCTGGCCTTAGCCAGCCCTCGGCGGTCCCGGATCGAGCCGCCGCGCAAAAAAGTGCGTCGGCAGCCTCGAGATCGCCACACTGGAAGGCGTTCCAGCCGTCTTGGACGTAGTTCTCCTCGGCCCGCGCGCTGGCCGGGGCCGGCTCTTGGCAGCAACTGGCCACCACCCGACCCGGGAGGATCAAGCTGAGAAGGGATCCCAGGAAGACTCCCAGAATGTGGGTATTGGCGAACACGGCAGCCCTTCATAGGCCATTTTGGCGCGCGACCTTGACTCTACAAAAGTGCAATCGTGATACTTTTGCTTCGGCTACCCCTCACCCACGATTAACCCTGATGAAACTCCACTCCCTCCTCTATCCTTTTGCCGCAACGATGTTTCTCACGGCGGCTGTTCCCGCCCAGGCCGTCCACTAGAGCCCCTCGATTTGCGGCAATGGACATTGGTACGAAGGCGTCAACACGAGCGCCATTAGTTGGACTGACGCGAATGCGAGCGCCTCGGCGCTTGACGGCGGCCACCTTGCCACGATGTCCGATGGCGCCGAGAACACTTTCTGCTTCGATTTGGTGAACATCGGCAGTTTTTGGACGATCAATGTTCACGGTTGCGATATCGGACCCTGGATCGTCGGTTATCAATCCTCGTTCGGATCGGAGCCGGCCGGCGGCTGCGACTGGGTGGACGGGACGCCGCGGGGCTGGACGAACTGGTTCCCTGGCGAGCCGAACAACTCCGGTGGCACCGAACACGTCGCCCACTTCTTCAACTGCTACGGATCGTCCCCGGCCAACTGGTGGAACGACATAACGCAGACGATCGTGACCGGTGTACTCGGCTATGTCGTCGAGTACGAGTTCACGATCGATGCGATCGTGCCCGGCGCGGCCGGTGGCCCGAACTGAATCTTTACGCAGTGTGGCACTCCGGGCAATACGGTTTACTTCCTCGCTTCACTCCGGTTGGGAACCACGAATGTTCCGGGCTGCGGATCCCTCGCCCTCGGAATCGCGAGTCCGAGCTTGCTCGGCACGGGAGTCAACAACGCCGCGGGCGGCGCCTCCAAAACGATCTTCATTCCCGGCAACATGTCCGGCCGCACCGCGTATTTCCAAGCCGCCGATCGCGCCGGCTGCCGGGTGTCGCAGGTGGTCAGCGAGGTTCTGTAGAACTCGCTTCACCCGCCACCGTGCGATAGGCCTCGCGGAACGGCACGCCTTGAGCGGCCGCCGCGAGCGCGCGCGCGGTGGCTTGCAGAGCGGGATCCTCCGCAGCCTCGCGCAGTGCTGCTTCGTTCCATTCCATCGCCGGCAGCAGTTGCGCAAGCAGGGGCATGAGCGCGCTGATGCGCGCGTGCGCTCGGAACAGCGGCGGCTTGATCAATTGGAAGTCGCGGTGGTAGCCGCTCGGCAGATCCGCGATCACCGCCAGCAATGCCGCGCGATCGGCAACGAGCTGCCGGCATTGCGCGCGCGCGAGTTCGAGCAGGTCGGGATTGCGCTTCTGCGGCATGAGTGAGGAACCCGTGGTGAAGGCGCCCGGAAGACTCACGAAGCCGAACTCCTTGGCGGTGTAGAGCCAGAGGTCGGCGGCAAGTTTGCCGAGGTCGAGCGCGATGCCTTCGAGAACCGTGAGATAGGCCAACTCGGCGCGGCCGCGCGCGTGTTGCACGGCGGTGACCGGATCCTCGGGCGAATCGAAGCCGAGCGCGCGCGCGAGCGCCGCGCGATCGAGCGCGACGGGCACGCCGTATCCGGAGCCGCTGCCGAGCGGACAGCGCGACCAACGTTTCGCGGCGGAGTCGAGTTCCGCCGCATTCGCGCTCAGGGCTGCCGCGTGCGCGCCGGCCCAGTCGGCGAGCGTGGACGGCATCGCCCGGCGCAAGTGGGTGTAGCCGGGCAGGGGCAGCTCGCCGCGCTCTTGCGCGAGCCCATCCATGGCCGCGATCAGTTGCGTGAGCGCGTCTTTGGTCGTCGCTGCGGATTCGCGCAGCCACAGACGCATGGCCGTGGCGACCTGTTCGTTACGGCTGCGCCCGGCATGGAGGCGTTTGCCGTCGTCGCCGATCTTCTCGGTGAGGCGGCGGTCCACCGCGCTGTGCACGTCCTCGTCCTCGGGATCCACGGTCCATGCACCCGCGGCGTGTTCGCGCGCGAGCTCCTGCAGTCCGGCGACGATGCGCGCATGGGCGGGGCCGTCCAGCAACTGTGCGCCGAGCAGGGCGTCGGCGTGCGCGAGCGAGGCCCGCAAGTCGTGGGTCACGAGTTCACGGTCCATCAGCCAGTCGTCGCCGATGGTGAAGGCGAGCATGGCGCGATCCACCGGCTCTCCGCGATCCCAGATCGGTTTGTGATGCTGCGTGCTCATGCGTGTTGGGCGACGGGCGCGAGTTCGAGGAAGCGCGCGTAGAAGCGGAAGCCGGCTTCGAGTTCTTCGCGGGTGACGAATTCGTCCGGCGTGTGCGAGCGCTCGGTGCGGCCGGGTCCGCACTTCACGGCCGGAATCCCTTGCAGGAGCGCCATGTCGGACATCGTGCTGGAGCCGATCGGCGCGGAGCGTCCGGCAGCTTGCAACGCCGCGTGGACCCAAGGATGCGCTGCAGGAGTTTCAAAAGGCTTCAATCGTGCCGAGCGCACACGCACCGTGGCGTTCGGAAGCAGTTTCTGCACTTCGGCGAGGGCGCGCTCTGCATCCACGTCCGGCGCGAGTCGCGCATCGAGGGTAGCGATCGCGCGATCCGGCACTTTGTTGTGGCGATCGCCGGCGTGCAGCACGGTCGCAGCGACCGTGCTGATCCCGCACTGCGCGTGAGGTTCGCCGAGCGTGAGGCAGGGAGGGAAGTGGGCGAGGTCGCGCGCGGCGGCGAGCAAGGCGTTTTCGTGCTCGACGCGCCCGACGTGCGCCGCGTGGCAAGAACGGCCGCTCCACTCCGCTTCGAGAACCGCGAGCCCGGACTGCGCGTTCACCACCTCGAGGTCGGTGGGCTCGCCGATCACGGCGGCGTCGGGCATGCCGCGCGAAGCGAGCAATTCTTCCATGCCGTGGTTGGTGGTTTCTTCGAGCGCGTTGAATGCCAGGCGCAGGCGAAAGCCCCGCCGTGCCGCGCCGGCCAACCAGTGCTCACCCGCCATGAGCATCGCTGCGACGCTGGCCTTGGCGTCGTTCGCTCCGAGGCCGATCAGTCGGTCGTCCTTCCATTCCACGCGCCAAGGATCTGCGCTCCAAGCGGCGCCCGCCGGCACCGTGTCGAGATGACTGCAAAGCATCAGGACCGGCGCTCGTTCGGGACCGGCCTCCGCAACGACGCCATCGCCCGCGCGTTCAACCTCGAAGCCCGCTTTCCGCAGACGCTCCGCGACGTGATCCCCGAGCGCCGCTTCCTCCCCGGAAGGGCTGGGAATCGCGACGAGTTCGCGCAGCAAGCGGGCCAGAGCGTCCATCAAAGATTCGCGCTCTCTGCAGTCACGGTTTGCGCGGTGGATTTGGCCGACAATTCTTCGCCCTGAGCGTCGGGCGTCACCATCGTGCCCGCACCGTGGTTGGTGTAGAGCTCCACCAGCAGTGCGCGCGGATCGGCGCCGCCGATCACGTGGACTTGAGAAACGCCACCCGTGAGCGCGCGCTCGATGGCCGCGGCTTTCACCAGCATTCCCTCCACCAAGGCGGATTGAGCGCGCAGCGCGCGGAGTTCACCCAGCGAAAGCACCGAGAGCAAGGAGTGCGGATTGGCGGGATCGCGCAGAATGCCGGGAACTCCGGTCGCCAGCACCAAGCGATCCGCATTGAGTGCGATCGCGAGCTCGGCGGCGAGTAGATCGGCGTTGACGTTCAAGAAGCCGCCAGCGCCGTCGCTCGCGGGCGGGCAGATCACCGGCACGTCGCCGTTCTCGAGCAGCGCGAGCAAGGACGCGGGATCTACGTGCGCGAGGTCGCCGACTTCACCGAAATCCACCACGCCTTGGGTGGTACTGATGGGAGGGCGTCGCTTCGCGACCGCGATGCCGGCGGACGCCGCGCAAACTCCCACAGCCGGCGCGCCGGCGGCGGAAAGGGCAGCCGAGAGCTCCGTGTTCAATTCTCCGGCCATGCTCATGCGGACGGCGCGCATCGCGGTGGCGCTGGTCACGCGGCGGCCGTCCACTTTGCGCGGCTCTTCGCCGAGCGCGCGTTGGAGTGCGTCGGCCTGAGGGCCGCCGCCGTGCACGATCACCGGCAGTGCGCCGAAGGCGTGTACGGTGGCAATTTGAGCGCAAAAGGATTCGAGTTCGGAGCGCTTCTGTAGGCAGGAGCCGCCGACCTTGACCACGATCACGCGGTCGCGCTGCAGCCGGACGTGCGGAGCGGCGGCGATCAAATCTTTCATGATGGAATGAGGCATGGAATTCAGGCGAAGATGCGTTCGAGGACGGCGGTTTGTGCGTGCAGACGATTTTCAGCCTGCTCGAGCACGGCAGAGGCGGGGCCGTCGAGGACCGCATCGGCGACGACGACGTTGCGGCGCACCGGCAGGCAGTGCAGGAAGCGTGCTCCCGGGGCGAGGTGTTCCGGCCGGACGCACCAGTCGCGGAGTTCGGCCCGGAACGCCGCTTCGGCCGTGGGGTCGCTCCAGTGGCGCAAGCTGCACCACGACTTCGCGTACACCGCGGATGCGCCGGCGAAGGCCGTGGCGCGGTCATCGGTCACGGTGAGTGAGCCGCCGGAGTCTTCCGCGAGGCGACGCGCCTCGGCGAGCACGGTTTCGTGCAAGTCATAGCCGCGTGGATGCAGCAGAACCACTTCCATGCCGCGTTGAGTTGCCATGCACAGCGTGCTGTTCGGCACGGCCTGCGGCAGCGGCTTCGGGTGCCAGGCCCAAGTGAGCACGAATTTGGCGCGCCGCGGCACCTTCAGTTGCTCTAGCGTGACCCAATCCGCAAGCGCTTGGCAAGGATGCCACATTGCGCTCTCAAGGTTGATCACGGGGACTCCGGCGTGGCGTCGAAAACCATTCAACAAAGGATCGGCGAGGTCTTCCGCAAGGTCGCGGAAACCTGCGAAGGCGCGGATGCCGAGCGCGTCGACGTAGCGGCCGAGCACGCCGGCGGCCTCGCGCACGTGTTCGGCAGCGGCGCCGTCCATGATCGCGCCGTCACGCGTTTCGAGCGCCCACAAACGATCGCCCTGCAGGTTCACCAAATCCATGCGCAGCCGTTGAGCCGCACGCTGGAACGACGCTTGCGTACGCAGTGAAGGATTGAGGAAGAGGAGACCGAGCGCGCGGCCGCTGAGATTGGCAGGGGCGGCGCCGGAGCGGAGCTCCAGGGCCCGGGCCGACAATGCGCGGACCTCGTCGATGGACAACTCACCGAGGTGGTGAAAGGTCTTCAGCGCGGGCGAAGTGGCGGCGAGCTTGCTCACGACAGCGGCGGCAGCGCGGCCAGCGCGTCGGGCAAGCGCTGGGCTTGCGCGGGAGTGAGCGTGAGGGGCGGGCACAGGCGCAGCACGCGCGGGTCGTCGCAAGTGCCGGTGAGGATGCCCTGCCCGAGCAGGGCGTCGCGCAGCGCAACGGCTGAGGCGCCTTCTTCGAGTTCGAGTCCGAGCAGCAAGCCTTCGCCGCGCACCCGGCGAACCGGGCCGAGGCGTGCGCACCCGCGCAGGACGGCGGAGCCTTCGCGCACGTTGTGAAGAAATCCAGGAGCTGCAATGCGCTCGGCGACGTGCGCCGCCGCGGCGAGCGCGAGCGGCCCACCGCCGAAGGTGCTGCCCATGATGGAACCGGGCACCCGCGCCGCCCATTCATCACTGACCACGGTCAGTCCGATCGGGATTCCGCCGCCAGCGCCTTTGGCGGTGCTGAACAGGTCCGGAGTCACGCCGTAGAACTGAGCAGCCCAAGGTGCTCCGAGCCGGCCGTTGCCGGTCTGGACTTCGTCGAAGATCAAGGCCGCGCCGGCGGCGTCGCAGGCGACGCGGAGCGCGCCGAGAAACCCGGGCGGAGGATCGACGACGCCCGCGAGCGATTGAATCGGTTCGATGATCACGGCGGCGACGCCGTCATCGATTCCGGTCACGCTGTTCCACGGCAGACGCGACACTTCGAAGGGTAGAGTGCCCCAGGCCTTGCCGTCGGTGACCGCATTCGCAGCCGCCGTGCGACCGTGGAAAGCGCCGTGGAAGCTGATGACGCGCTTGCGACCGGTGGCCTTCAGCGCAAGTTTGAGTGCGTTCTCGTTGGCTTCAGCGCCGCTGTTGCTGCAGAACACCTGCCAGGAACCTTCCGGCAAGTTGCGTGCGAAAGCCTCCATAAAACGAGCGCGCGGCGCATGGTCGAGAAGATTGGTGGCGAATGACAATTCTTGCCACTGCTTTTGAAGGACTGCGCCGAGTTGCGCGTCTCCGGCGCCGAGGGTGTTCACGCAGTGCCCTCCGTAGAGGTCGAGGATGCGGCGTCCATCGCGCAAGATCAGTTCGCATCCTTCTGCGCTTGCGATCTCGATCGGAAGGCGCTTGTAGGCCGGAAACTCCACGAGATGGGCGACGAGGGCGGGCGTAGTGGGAGCGGCGGTGGTCATGTCAGCAACCGAGACCGGCAACGGGGAGTCCGGAAGTCTCCGGCAGTCCGAGAGCGAGGTTGAGGCACTGCAGGCCTTGACCTGCACCGCCTTTCACGACGTTGTCGAGGGCGACGAACACGTGAAGCATTTTTCCGCGCACGCCGACGGCGAGGTCGGCGCGATTGGAACCGATCACAGCGCGGAGCTGCGGCGTTTCCGACTCGAGAATGCGGACGCACGCGGACGCATGGAATGCGGCCGCGTAGGTCTCTCGCGCGACATCGGTGGTGAGCGCATGCGCGAGCGGGAGCGCAGCACTCAAATGGATGCCTCGACTAAACGGTCCCGAGCAAGCCGTGAAATGCAGCGGCGGTGCTCCGTCCGGGAAGTTGCGCGTTGCGACGACTTCCTCCTCGTGGCGGTGACCGTCCCATGCGTAGGCCCAGAGGTTGTCGTGTCGATGCGGGTGGTGGGTGGCGGGCTTGGCCTGCGCGCCGCTTCCGCTCGAGCCCGTGATGCCGTGGGCAATCATGGGGTGCGCCGCGTCGAGCAGCCCTGCGCGCGCCGCCGGCACGATCGCGAGTTGCATCGCGGTGGCGAAACAACCCGCAGCCGCAATGCGTTGCGCGCCCTTCGGCATCGCGTGGAGTTCCGGCAAGCCGTAGTGCCAGCCGTCGCCCGACGGCGGCAACCGGAAATCGGCGGACAGGTCAACGACCGTGAGCCGATCCGCCGCAGCGCCGAGCTTTGCGAGTAATCCTTCCCACAAGGGCGCAGTCTCGCCGTGATTCATCGCGAGCAGCAGCGCGGCCGATCCCTGCTCGAGCGCAGTGCCGAGACGCGATGCAAGCTCCGCGTGCGGGAGCAGGGGCGAATGCGGGCACAGCGCGTCCGCGCCAGAGAGATGCGGGTGTGCGTCCGCGAGCGTGCCTTCGCCGCTCCGCGACGAGGCCGCGGCGAGCGCCAAGCCGGAGTGCTGCGCGAGCAGGCGCATGAACTCGCCGGCCAAGAGCCCGCGCGCTCCCGCGACGAACACCGGAGTGCGCGTCATGCGATCGTCGCCGCCTCTTTGAGACCGAGCGCAGAGACCGCCGCGCGCACGAGTTGCTTGCCGTTCTTGAGCGCGTTCCATGCCGGAAGGCCCATCTCTTCGCGGCAGAAGCGTTGGCCGACCGGCGAATCGGTCACCGGGCCGCTGATCACCGAAGGACGCAGCTTCCAGCGATCCTTGAGCAGTTGCACCGCTCCCCACACGCCGACTGGATCTTGCGCGCACAGGACCAAGGCTTGGATCGCGGAGCTGAACGCGGGATCGGAGAGCAGTGCGCGCACGCCGTAGGTGCCGAGCAAACCGTCGCCGAGTTCCAGGACGATCACGTCCGGCTCACTTTCGGCGAGGTGCGCGATCAGGGCGTGGCCCGCGGGCACCGCATTCTGTTCACTGGTCGTCACCACGCCAAAGTCGGTGAACAACGCGACCGGAGTGGCTCCGCTGTCCTCCATCTGCAAGATGTCGCGGCGCAACGACACGCCGGTCATCTTTCCGCCGGCGACCTTGAGCCCGCGTGCCGTCAGACCCGCGACCAAAACCGCCGCAGCGGTGGTCTTACCCGCGTCCATGGCGGTTCCGGCCAGCGCGAGAATCGGCGGCAGGCGCGACGGAAGCGGCGTGAGCGGTAGGGCCGCGGAAGCGATGTTCGCGGGCAAGCCGACGCGCTGGCCGAGGTGGGGGAAGTGCAGGATCGAGCCGAGCACTTCGAGTTCGAAGGGCGCGCCCAATCCGGGTACCGCGCTTGCGCCGGTGCCGATCACGCCGCCGAGGTTGAGCAGTTGGAGTTTGTCTCCGACCTCGACGGCATCCGGCACGCGGCCCGCGTAACCGTGCAAGGCGTCTCGATGACCGAGCGCGCCGGCGATCACGTCGCCGGGTTGCAGCGTCACCATGCGGCCGTGCAGATTTTCCAGCACGTTGTAGGTGGTTTTCGCGGTCAGCACACGACAGGCGACGACCGTGCCGGACACGGCAGGAATGTCCGAACCGAGCACGGCGTGGCGTCCGAGATGCAGCCGCGCGGTCACGGAGGAGATCTTGTCGAGCAAGATGCGCGTCATCAGGTTTGCTCCGCGAGCGAGGGGGGCGGGACGTTGCGCAGTAGGCCGGCTTGCTTCGCTTGTTCGGTGGCGCGGTGATAAAGCCGCGCAGGTTCCGCCCAGATCCGGGCGAGGCCGCGCGGGCCTGCGGGATCGGCGCCCGCCGCCGGTCGCTCGCCGTACGCGGCGTCGCTGGCCGTCATCATCGAATACGGTGAAGCGGTGCCGCTGACCAAGGCGCGTCCGCCCGCGAGTTCGACCGTGACCGTGCCGGTCACGTGATCTTGCGCGCTCTCGAACAAGGCTTCGAGGTCTCGCATCAACGGATCGTGGAAGCGGCCTTGATGGAGCATGCGCCCGTAGAGGTCGCCGAGTTGGTCCTTGACGGTGCGCTGATCTTCGGTGAGGACGAGTTTCTCGAGTTCGCGGTGCGCGTTCAGCAACACTTCAGCGGCGGGCGCTTCGAAGCCGATGCGTCCTTTGATTCCCAAGACGGTGTCGCCGAGGTGGTAGCCGCGGCCGACGCCGCAGGCTCCGGCGATCAGATTGAGGCGCTCGATCAACTCGTGCGGCGGAAAGAAATGCTGGTCGTCGAGGCGCACCGGCATGCCTTTGTTGAACTCCACGGTCACGCTACGCGCGTCGCGCGCCGCCCGCGTCCAATGCCAGGCCTCTTCCGGCAGAGCGCGGTCGGAAACCAGCGTTTCGCCGCCGCCGATCGTGAGTCCCCAGAGCCCGGCGTTCACCGAATAGCGGCCGCCGGCCGGAGGAAGCGGCAAGCTGCGCTCTTTCAACCAGGCGATCTGCTCGGAACGCTCGCGCGGGTGGTCGCGGATCGGGGCCAGCACCTCGATGCGCGCGCCGAGCGCCGCGATGGCGCCATCGAAGCGCACCTGATCGTTACCGGCCGCGGTGCAGCCGTGCGCGAGCGCATCAAAGCCTTCCTCGGCCGCAAGCCGTACCAAGAGCGTGGCTTGGAGGCCGCGCTCGGCGCCTACGCAAAGCGGATAAGTTGCGCCGCGGCGCACGTTGCCGGCGACCAGCCAACGGATCACTTCCTCGACCATCCGATCGCGCGCCTCGACCAAGCGGTGGGTGGTCGCGCCCAGCGCGAGCGCGCGGGCCTCGAGGTCTGCGCGACCTGTTGCGTCGAGACCACCACAGTCGATCGTGCAGGTGTGGACCTCGTGCCCCTGCTCGACGAACCACGCGACGAGAAAGGAAGTATCGAGACCGCCGGAGTAGGCGAGGAGGATGCGCATGGGTGCGGCTAGAGCAACGACTGGATGCGGCGCTGAACGCGGCGTCCGGTTTCCTTGGAAGAAACCGCGACGAAGATTGTGTCGTCTCCGGCGATGGTGCCGGCGATGCCGTCGAGGCCCTCGGCTTCGAGCGCGCGCGCGAGGCTGCTCGCGGCGCCGGGCTCGCAGCGAATCACCATCATGTGTGAACCGGCCGCACGGCAGCCGCGCAGCAGGGGCCGCAGCGCATCGAGTGGCGTGACGCGCGCCTCGGGGGGGAGCGAGTAGGCGCCGGCCGCTTTCACCGCGCCGAGCGCGCGTAGATCCCGCGAGAGCACCGGCTGACTTGCGCTCACCCCGCGCCGCTCCAGCGCCAGCAGCAGCTCAGCCTGGGTGGAGGCGGTGCCCGCCTCCAGCAGTTGCTGGAGCAGCGCGCGCCGGGCGGCGGCAGGGTTCTGGGCGACGGCCAAGCGCGCAGCATACAAGCGAATGATTATTCGTCAATTAGAATATTATGTCCGGAACGCGGCGCAGCCCAGATCTTGGTCCGCCCCGGTCCTGATCGGCCGGGGATTCAGGCGAGCTTCGCGCCGTGCGTCTCGAGCAGGAGCCGCAGCAGCGAGCGATGGCAACGCGTCTCGTCTTCGCAGTAGCAGCCGACCGAGAAGTTCGCGGTACGGGCCAGCCGGGCATCTTGCGCGTCTACTCTGCGGCGACTGCTGACGGCCAGGTCGTCATGCGAGGAGATCTCGAGGAGTCGCCGAGGTGAATCGTCCCATACTAGTCCGTGAGTGGCCGAACTGACGCAAGCAACGCAAATCTTCCTGATCATGCTCTCATCTCTCGCGTGCTTACACGCTCCAACTGATGACGGTGGCCAGCCTCGGCCGTACGACGGCATGGGGTGAGTATGGCACCATGACGCTGGCGGCATTCGCGTGATCGATATTGTTCCTACCCACCGGTTATAGGAGTCGAGCAGTTCATCTTCGCGCGCGACGGTCGTATTCTCCTCCACGTGGAGGACAGCGCTGCCAATCTCCCGATCGAGTTCGAACAACACTCGCGCACCCGGTTGACGCGTTTGATCAGGCTGACTTGACTCCTTCCTTCTCCTCGCACGCTCCACTGAGCCAATGCACTGCTCCATCCTCCGTCCGAAGGCGATCGCGCCTCAAGCATCATGATTGCACCCATCAGTCTCGCTCAGAAGTTCGCGTTGATCCCGGAGCCTTGGAAGCCGCGCATCGCGGCGGAATTGAACGGCCAGCAGGTCAAGCTCGCGCGCTTGCGCGGAGCATTCATCTGGCACGCACACCCTGCGGAAGACGAGTTATTCCTAGTGGTCAGTGGTCGATTGCGCATCGAGTTGCGCGACGGCGCGCTCGAACTCGGCCCCGGCGAGTTCTGCGTGGTTCCGCGCGGAGTCGAGCACCTTCCGATCGCGCTGCCCGAGGCCGAGGTCCTGTTGTTCGAGCCGGCCAGCACCCTCAACACCGGCGATGCTGGCGGAGAACGCACGATCACCGATCCCGAGCGGATTTAGTCTCCACAGAGAAGGACAGTCCATCATGCGAGGAGACGGTCCCTGCTGCGCGGTTTGGCCTGACGATCAGATCTCAGTGCTCTGACTGAGCCGGCGCGGATCGAGGTAGGAGTAGGGAGCGTCCAGGCTCACGTCGCGTGTGCGAATCTGCGCGGAGATGCGGTCGAGGCGAGCGTGGAAGCGACGCGTGCTGAGAATTGCCCCCGGATGGCCGGCGAAGAAGTCGTCGTGGTAGGCGCCGAGAAGGCGGTCCGACGGAGACGGCTGGCTGAGTAGATGCACCATCGCGATTTGCACGGCACTTTGATGGAAGTCGGGCAGCGCTTCGACCAGCCACTGCTCCGTCAACTCTTTCTTGTTGTGCGGCGGCGGCTTGCGCATCAGTCCAGGAACGTTCGGTACGTAGCCGAAGTAGTCGTACTGGCCGTTGTTGGCGGCGCTGTGTTCGGCGGAGGATTTGAGGATCGTCAAGGCCAACAGATCGACGAGGTCGTCGATGCTGTTGAGCTTGCCGCCGTCCGGCAATCCGGACAGATTGCCACGCTTCGGATCAGCAAGCTCTTCGATCCAAGCCTGTACTTCGACGTCGTTCAACACGTCTTGATCCGTCTTGTAGAACAGACCGAGCATTTCTTGTACCCACCCGCGGATCGCGTTCGCAACCATGATGCCATCGTCGCGGTAGTAGTAGTTCGGGAGTTTGTAGTTGCCGGCCGCGTCCTTCTTGTTCACGCCGCGAAGTTCCAAGTCGTCGATCAGATCAAAACGATGGAATCCGTAGTCTTTGAACGAGCGCTTGAGTAACTCCATGCTGCCTTCGTAGCCAGCCGCCATCGCGGTAGGAAGTGGTCCGCCCGGAACCAGCATGTTGGTGCGCGCGCCGTGATTGATTGCGAGCGTGAATTTGAAGTGCGGCTTTAGCAGCTCCATGACCGGATGGCGATCGTGCAACTGTCGCCGCGCGCAGAGCCAGATCGGTTCAAGGATTAGGGCAACGCTGAACAAGTCATTCCGTCCCGGACGCGGTCCTCGCGGCCGGTCTCAGCGTCGCCGGAA
>JAQBVK010000272.1 GCA_027623585.1 Planctomycetota bacterium | reverse complement strand
CACGTCGTCGTGCGCGAGCGTCGCGGCGTGAATCAATTCGATCACGCCCGCCAGCACGCCGTGCTCGGGCGTCACGCCGCCGCAGGCACGCGCGACCAGAAGGACTTGCGCCGCGCGCACGCGTTTGCCGCGGAAGCGACTGGCGTGGGCGAGCAGAGGAGCAAGCGCCGGAGGGCCGCCGCGGAATTCGGCTTGCAGCCAGGCTTCCACGGCTTCAAGTTCCTGCTCGATGCCCTCGAGTGCGCGTTGTCCTTCCGCCACAGAATGCGCGGGCGTCATGCGCTGCCGGGAACCGGGAGTCCCTCTGCCGAGAAGCGTCGCCACTCCTCGGGTGTGTTGACGCTCCACCACGGTTCCGAATCTCCCGCGCTCATCAGTGCGGCGGGTTCGATCAGGCGCAGTCGAGATGCCGGCATGGCGCGACGCAGAGCGCGTTCGCCATTCTGATAACGCTCGATGACCTCGGATCCCAAGGCGACCGGAAGGGCCAGCGGCATCGGCTGGAGACGGCGCGCGCCGATCATCAAGGCTCGGCCGGGCTCTTGTTCTGCGTAGGTCATGAACGCGCGCAAAAAAGTCGGCGTCAACGCCGGCATGTCACCTCCGACGATCAACAGCCAAGGGGTGCTTGCGGCGAGAATCGCCGCGACAACTCCGGCCAGCGGTCCGCCTCCGGGCGCGACGTCCACTAAGTCCTCGAAGCCTTGAGGAACGAAAGCGGGGCCGTCCGCGCGTCGTACCGAGCAGCACTTGCCGCAACTCTTCGCTAGCGCATGTGCGGGCAAATCGGCGAGCACGCCTCCGTCCGGCAGCGGCAGGCGTAACTTGTCCTTCCCCATCCGGCTGCTTTGGCCGCCGACGAGGAGCACGCCGGTCCAGCGCGGATCGGGCCGGAGCCCAGTTCCGGCTTCAGGCATCGCCTTGGTCCCCACCGCCCTTCTTCTCGGGAGCTTTGTCGCCGTCCGTGTCACGATCGCCTTCTTTGAGTCCTTTCTTGAACTCGTTGATGCCTGAGCCCATGCCTCGCATCAGTTTTGGAAGGCGCGAGCCGCCGAAGAGCAGCAACACCACCAGGGCAATGATCGCAATCTCAGGGCCGCCGAGCATGCAACTCGGCAACGCGAGCGAGAGCGCGAGGAGTAACGAGACCGGTCGGAGGAAGGCCCGCATGAGTCGCCATTCTACGGCGGCCCAACGCGCTTCCAATGCGCGACGAGGCTGTCCCGGAGTCCCTTGCGGCGCAGAACTTCCACTTCCCAGCCCGCGCTCGTCAGCGCTTCACGAACGCTCCGCGCACAGCTGTACCCGGCGAGCACCGCGCCGGGTGCTGCGACGCGCGCGAGGCCCTCGGCCCATCGTGGCTCCCAGTCTTCAGGATGCTTGGAGGGTGAGAACAAGTCGAGCAGGAAGCGGTCCCACGCCCCCGCCTCCGTATGGAGGCTCCACTCCTCTACGCGCTGGGTTTTGATCTGAAGCGTGCGCTGGCTCTTGCACAAGGACCAAGCGCCTGCCGCCTGCCCCCACCAGGGAGCTTCACCCTCCGCGAGTCCACTCCAGCGGGGTGGCCAAGGCATCAGGGCTTCGGGAAAGGGTTCGAGTCCCACCACTTCCCAGCATGAGGCCGGCGCCTCGGCGGCCAGCCGCTGTTCGAGAGCGATGCATTCGAAGCCGCGGCCGAAGCCGATCACCGCCGCGCGCCATGGACGCGTGGGCGCCGGTCCTGCGGGCGTCACGCGCACGCGAGCGGCGAGCGCGTCCCACGCCGGGTCGACGTAACTTGCGCGCGCATCCGCGATCGGATCCGAGTGCAAGGGATGTGCCCACTCGCCGCTGCGCGCGTGGCGGTAAGAGTACGCGGAGCGAGGATCCGCGCTCATGCTCGCGATCTAGACCAGTCCGTGCTCGCTGCGCAAGGCGGCAAGCGTGCGACCGAGATCGGAGGGCGTTGGCGCGACGCGCACGCCGGCTTTCTGCAGAGCTTCAATCTTGGATGCAGCCGTACCGCAGCCTCCGCTGATGATCGCGCCCGCGTGGCCCATGCGCTTTCCGGGAGGCGCCGTGCTGCCGGCGATGAAGCCGACCACCGGCTTGGTGACCTTCGCAGCGATGAAGGCGGCGGCCTCTTCCTCCGCGGTGCCGCCGATCTCGCCGATCATGATGATCGAATCGGTCTGCGGATCCTTCTGGAAGGCTGCCAGCACGTCCACGAAATTGGTGCCGGGAATCGGGTCGCCGCCGATGCCCACGCAGGTGCTCTGGCCGAGGCCCGCTTGCGTGACTTGCCACACGGCCTCGTAGGTCAGCGTTCCCGAGCGGCTGACGACTCCCACCGTGCCCTTGCGGTGGATGTAGGCCGGCATGATGCCGATCTTGCAGCCCTGGCTCTCGCCCGGAGTGATGACTCCCGGGCAGTTCGGACCGATCACGCGCGTCTTCGACCCAGCCAGCGCAAGTTTCACGCGAGCCATGTCGAGCACCGGAATGCCTTCCGTGATGCAGACCACGAGCTGGATGCCAGCCGCGGCGGCTTCGAGGATGGAATCCGCGGCGTAAGGCGCAGGCACGTAGATCACGCTCGCCTGCGCGCCGGTCTTCGCGACCGCTTCGTGCATGGTGTTGAACACCGGCTTGCCGAGGTGCTTGGTGCCGCCCTTTCCGGGGGTCACGCCGCCGACCACGTCCGTGCCGTATTCGAGCGCCTTTTCCGCGTGGAAGGTGCCGTTCTTGCCGGTAAAGCCCTGAACCAGGACCTTGGTGTCTTCCTTGATGAAAATCGCCATGTCTAGCGTCCGGCTCCCGCGGTCTTCGCAAGCACCGCTGCGCAAATCAGTCGCGCGCCCTCGTCGAGCGAGTTCGCGGGAGTGATGTCGAGGCCGCTCTCGCCGAGCAGGCGCCGCCCCTCCTTGACGTTGGTGCCTTCGAGGCGGACCACCAACGGAACGTTCAACTGGACGGTTCGCGCCGCGCTGATCACGCCGCGCGCGATCACGTCACACTTCATGATGCCGCCGAAAATGTTCACCAGAATGCCCTTCACGTTCGGATCCGAGATCAAAATGCGGAACGCCTCCGTGATGGCTTCCTCACTCGCACCGCCGCCGACGTCGAGGAAGTTGGCGGGCGAGGCGCCGTGCAACTTGATGGTGTCCATCGTCGCCATCGCCAGTCCGGCGCCGTTGACCATGCATCCGATCGAGCCATCGAGCGCGATGTAGTTGAGTCCGAAGCGCGAAGCTTCCACTTCCTTCGGATCCTCCTCGTGCTCGTCGCGCATCGCGACCAGATCGGGGTGGCGGTACAGCGCACTCGAATCGAAGTTGATCTTCGCGTCGAGCGCGACCAACTCGCCCTGCTCGGTGACGACCAAGGGATTGATCTCGGCGATCTCGCAATCGAGTTCCAACGCGGCGCGCGCCAGACTGGTCAGGAAGGGAATCGCCCTCTTCTGCAACTCCCCCTCGAGTCCGAGGAAGAATGCGGCGCGGC
>JAQBVK010000271.1 GCA_027623585.1 Planctomycetota bacterium | reverse complement strand
TGATCGCGGGCCCGGGCAACGCGTGGGTGGTGGCGGCGAAGAAAGCGGTGATGGGGGAGGTGCGCGTGGACATGCTCGCGGGCGCCAGCGAAGTGCTGATCGTGGCCGATGCTTCGGCGAATCCGCAACTCGTCGCCGCCGACCTGCTCGCGCAAGCCGAGCACGATCCCGAAGCGCTACCGATGCTGGTGTGTACGGATGAAGAATTGCCGGCCTGCGTCGAGCACGCGCTGATCGAGCGGCTCGCAGACCTGCCGACCGCCGACGTCGCGATGCGCGCGCTGGAAGGCGGCTTCCACTGCGTGGTGAGCAACCGCGCCGAGGCAGCGCGCGTCGCGAATGCGCTCGCGCCAGAGCACTTGTCGCTGCACGTCGAGGAGCCCGAGGAATGGCGGCCATTGTTCCATCACTTCGGCTGCCTGTTCGTCGGCGGCGGTGCCAGCGAAGTGCTGGGTGATTACGGCATCGGTCCCAATCACGTGCTGCCGACCAGCGGCACCGCGCGGCGCCGGGGCGCGCTCTGCGTGCTCGACTTCCTGCGCGTGCAGACCTGGCTACGCATCGACGACGCGTCCGCGACCGCCGAAGTCGCGCGTGACGCCGCCGCGATGGCGCGGCTCGAGGGACTCGAGGCGCACGCTCGTGCCGCCGAAGCGCGGCTCGACGACTAAGCCTCAGCCCGAATCCGGAAACAGAGTTCCGGGTTTCGCGAGAGCCGCCAACGGCACCGCCTCGACGGCATCGCCCAGCGAGTAGCGGAGGCTCCCCGGGTACACGATCGCTACGCGCGCGAGTTTTAGGTCCTTCAGCGCGACGCGGATCGAGGGCGTGATTCGCGGCGCATCCGCGCGCTTGCACTCCACACCGTAGAGACAGTCGCCGCGCCGCAGCAGCAGATCCAGCTCGGCACCCTGATGCGTACCCCAAAACCAAGCATCGTCGCATGCCTCCGCGGCGAGGACCTGCTCGATCGCAAATCCTTCCCAAGAAGCGCCTACCTTCGGGTGGGTCAGCAAAGCCTTCTCGGTCTCGATGCCAAGCAATTGATGCAGCAGGCCGCTGTCCCGCACGTAAACCTTCGGCGACTTGACCTGCCGCTTGGCGAGATTCGCGTGCCACGGACGCAACTGACGGATCATCAGTGCGTCGCTCAGCAAGTCCAAGTGACGGCTGCAGGTCTTCGGAGTCACGCCGAGCGCGCGTGCCGGCTCGGCGGCATTCCAGGTCTGGCCGTGGTAGTGCGCAAGCATCGACCAGAATCGCCCGAGCGCTTCCGCCGGCACGCGCACACCCCACTGCGGCAGGTCTCGCTCGAGCAGGGTCAGGATGAACTGTCGGCGCCACGCGAGACTGTCGGGTTCAGCAGCCGCGAGGTAGGAGCGGGGAAACCCACCGCGGAGCCAGAGCGCGTGCGTGGCGTCCGCGCCGAGCTCCGCAAGCGTGAAGCCGCCGATCTCGATCCGCTCCACTCGGCCGGCAAGGCTTTCTGAGCTCTGGCGCATCAGCTCTCCCGAAGCGCTGCCGAGGATCAGGAAGCGCGCAGGCTGATTGCCGCGATCCACCAACACGCGCAGGATGGGAAACAGATCCGGCCGGCGTTGAATCTCGTCGAGCACGACCAAGCCGCGCAGTGGATCGAGGGCGGTTCGCGGTTCGTCCAAGCGGGCCAGGCTGGCCGGATCCTCGAGATCGAAGTAGTTCGGCGAGTGCTCCGAGAGCAACTGCCGGGCCAGTGTGGTCTTGCCGGTTTGCCGTGGGCCAGTCAGGACCACCACCGGGGAGCGATCCAGAGCCTCCCGGATCTGGGCGAGAAGGGAGCGGCGGCAAACGGCCACGACGGACATTAACATGAATATCGGGCATATGAGGCCCGAATTTCATGGTATTCCGGTCGAAATCGAAGGCTCCAGCAGAGCAGAGTTCCGTCAGGCTCGATGAGGATCAGACGTGCTGGTCGAAGAGGATCGGGATGCCGTCCGGATCCACCATCGCGCAGGAGGCGGGGCCGGTGGTGCTCTCGTCGGCTTCGGTGGTGAGGGTCACGCCGGCGGCCTTGAGGCGCTTCTGGATCGCGCGCACGTCCTCGAACGCGGCGACCGGCTGCGCGTCCTGATCCCAGCCGGGGTTGAAAGTCAGGCAGTTCTTGGGAAACATTCCCTGGAACAGCCCGAGCACGTGCGGCCCGTTCTTGAGGATCAGCCAGTTCTGCTCCACGTCGCCGTGGAACTTGCTGAAGCCGAGCTTCTCGTAAAAGGCCAGAGAAGCGCTGAGTCCTTCACGGACAGGCTGACGGAGAAGGCACCAAGGTGCATGACGCCGCCAGCCTAACTAGGCGCCGGATCTTCGAGCAGGCTCATGACGAGGCGGACCATCAACTCTTTCTGCACGGGCGCGCTCTCAGCGATCAGGAGCGCGACCGCCACCACGGCCGTGTCTGCCAAGCGCGGACGCCCGTTCGGGAGCAGCAGAAGCCCGTGCCGCCGCAGGTATTCCAGGAAGAGCAGCGCGCCGATGCGCTTGTTGCCATCAGTGAAGGGGTGATCCTTGATCACGAAGTAGAGCAGGTGTGCCGCGCGCGCCTGCGCACTGGGGTAGAGCGGCGCGCCGTCGAAGCTCTGCTCCACGGCGGCGAGACTGCCCGACAGTGCTTCACTGCGCTCCTGTCCGAAGAGAGCGCCGGCCTCGCCGCGTTGCAGGAGTTCCGTGCGGAGGGTGGCGGCGGTGGCGCGCGCCTCGGCAAGAGCGAAGGCGGGTCCTGGTGCGACCGGTCGCGCTGGCGACAGGGTCAGGCGCTGCTCGTCCCAGTCGTAGAGCAGTCGCCAAGTGCGGGAGTAGCGCTTGACGACCTCGAGCACCGAGCGGCCTTCATCGCTGATCAGTTCGCGAGTCTGGAGGGTTTTCGAGAGCAGCTCGATGGTTTGTTGGAGGTCCTCGACACCTCGTTCTGCAAGGCGACGCTCGTTCAGGCTGTAGCCTTGGAGCAGGTGCTCGCGCAGGGTCTGAGTGGCCCAGATGCGGAACTGGGTTCCCCGGCTGGACTTCACCCGATAGCCGACGGAGATGATCACGTCGAGGCTGTAAAAGGTCACGGGCTTGTTGCTGCCAGCAATATGCAAAAAATGCATATTGCTCTCTTCGAGCAACTCGGCCTCGCGGAAGACGTTCCGAATGTGCCTGGCCACGACCGATTGGTCGCGACCGAACAGATCCGCCATCTGTTGTTGGGTGAGCCAGACCGTGTCTCGCTCCAAGCGCACGTCCACCTGGATCTCGCCACCCGCAGCCTCGTAGACCAGCACCTCACCACGGCTGGAGTGCGCGGGCGGAGTGTTCTCGCGAGATTCAGCGAGCTGCGAATGGGGAGTTGGAATCAGGGCGAGAACGCGGTTGCGCCGCACGCGTCAGGCCGGATCTCGGCCCGTCGCATGGAACGACGCAGCGCGTCGCCGCCGGTTACCCGCCTCGCGGCTCAGTCCTCAAACCGCGGCTGCCGCCA
>JAQBVK010000270.1 GCA_027623585.1 Planctomycetota bacterium | reverse complement strand
AGTTCGACGAAACGAACCACCCCGCCGCGCGCGCGCACCGCATCCGCGCCGGCGACGTCCTTTCCTTCCCAGTCCGAACCCTTCACCAAGACGTCAGGGCCGAGTTCACGCACCAAACGCTCCGGGGTGTCTTCGGAAAAGGGCGCGACCAGGTCTACGCAGGCCAACGCGGCAAGCACCTCGGCGCGATCCTCGAGGGGGTTGAAGGGGCGCTCCGGGCCTTTGAGCCGACGCACCGATTCGTCGTCATTGAGTCCGATCACCAACACGTCGCCCTGCCGCCGCGCTTCTTGCAAATAGCGCACGTGGCCGGCGTGCAACAGGTCGAAGCAACCGTTGGTGAACACCACGCGCAGGCCTTCACGCCGCCAAGCCGCCGCGGCAGCCTGAAGCGCGGCGAAAGCATCGGTCGCGATCGTCTTGTGCGTGGCGCCTTCCGCGTGCAGCGCATGCAAAACCTCGTCGCGACCGACTGCGGCGGTTCCGACCTTCGCCACCGCGACGCCCGCCGCGCAGTTGGCCAGCCGCACCGCGGTCTCGGCGTCGAGCAGCGCGGCGAGCGCCGCGGCCAGCATCGCCACGACCGTGTCACCGGCGCCGGTCACGTCGAAGACTTGCCGCGCCGCGGTGGGCAGATGGAACGGCGCGCGTCCCTCGCCGAGTAAGAACATGCCATCGGCTCCGAGCGTCACCAGCAACATCTCGAGCCCGGATTCACGCCGCAAGCGCTCGCCGACGAGCGCGAGGGCTTCTCGATCGGGTAGCAGTTCCCCCGCCGCAGCTTCGGCCTCGGCGCGGTTCGGAGTCACCAATGTGGCTCCGCGATAGCGGCCGAGATGGCGATGCTTGGGGTCGACCACGCTCGGCGCGCCGCGGCGCCGCGCTTCAGCGAGCGCTGCTTCGATCACGTTTGGCGTGAGCACGCCCTTGCCGTAATCGGACAACACCAAGGCGTCCCAGGTAGCCGCGCACAAGGCGGCGAGCAACCGCGCCTCGGCTTCACTCTCGAGCGGTCGCACCTCCTCTCGATCCACGCGCAGCATCTGCTGATTGCGCGCCAACACTCGAATCTTCTGCACCGTCGGGCGGTCGCCGCAAATCTGCATGCCGCTCGCTTCGGTGCCCGCCTCGGCGAGCAGGTGCACCAGCGTCTCGCCGTCGCGATCGCTGCCGATCGCGCCGAAGCAGAGTGCGTGTGCGCCCATCGCAGCCAGGTTCAACGCCACGTTGCCTGCGCCGCCGGGGCGATCCTCCTCGCGCCGCGCGTGCACCACCGGCACCGGCGCCTCGGGCGAGACACGCGTGGCGTCACCCCACAGATATCGATCCAGCATGAAGTCGCCCACCACCGCGATGCGCGGTGCGCCGAGTGCGCCCAAGGCGCGGATCAGTTCACGCTCATTCATGCTCAACTTCGCCTTCGGGTCGCACGCGGTAGCGGTCGTGGATCCAGAGGTATTGCTCTGGGTGGCGCAGGATGGCGCGCTCCATGATCCGGTGCATGCTCTCGGTCAGCGCAATGACCTCTTCGTCGGTGGCCTTGGCGGGCGCCATGGCGGGACGCGCGAGTTCGCAGTCGAAGTTCCAGTACATCGGTTCTGCCGCTCGCGTGCACCAGAGTACCAGCACCGGAGCGCCGGTTCGGACTGCCAACGCGGCAGCGGCGCGCTCGGTGGCGGCCAATCGGCCGAACCAGTGCACGAAGACTGGCGCATGGTGGGCGCTCTGATCGGTGGCGAGCACCGCGCAGCCGCCGGAAGCCAATTGCGCGAGCAGTCGACGCACCGCGCCCTTTCGCGGGATCACCATCACGTCGTTGCCTTCGCGACTCCTCTCCAACCAACGCGCGGTGTAGTAGTTCGACGGCAAGCGCATCGGAAAGGCTGGACGCAGGCCGGCCGCCGCAATGACCCCGCCGGCCACGTCCACGCTACCGAGGTGCGGCAGCACCGCGACCACGGCTGCACCGCGCAACGAAGCAAGCAACTCTCGCGCTCCTGGGGCCCAGTGAATGCGGTCGCCGATCCGTCGCCCGAAGCGGCGTGCAGCGAGCACGAGGTCGACTCCTGACCGGCCGAGCTCTGAGCAGGATCGCCGCAACAAGAGGTCTCGCTCACTCGGCGTGAGATCGGGCATCGCGCACGAGAGGTGCTCGCGGCCGGCGCGACGGCGGCGCGGCAGGAGCCAGGCGATGCGGCCGAAGACACTTCCAATTGCGTAGCCGGCGCTCGGCGGCAACGCGCGGATCAAGGCGATCAGCGCAGCCGACGGCAACCAGAACAGCCACGGCAACAGGCCGGGCTTGCGCTTCCAGCGTCCGAAAATCCGCTGACGCAGCGCGCGCAAGCCGCTCGGAGGCGGAGCCGCTGAGGCCTCCATCAGCGCGCCGCCCCTCGTCCATGTGGATCGTGCGCTTGCCAGAGCGGCTCGATACGCGCCGCGCGCGCGGGCAAGTGCAGGGCCGCCAACAACTCTTCCCAATGCTCGCCGCCGCTGCCGAACTCCCAGTCCACGCGCACTTCCCACACGCCCGGTCCAGCCATGCCGCGCAATTTCACCGCGTCCTTCTCGGTGACCAAGACCGCGGGATCCTTGGACCACTCCGCGAGGTCGCCGACCGACCAGGCATGGTGATCGGGCATCCATTGAAGCGCGGCGGCTTCGACACCGGCTGCCCGGCACAACGAGGCAAAAGAGGAAGGATTGCCGATGCCCGCCGCCAAACGCGCGCGCATTCCGCGCATGGCGGCGGCGGGTCGCGTCGCTCCGCTGACGAGTTCGCGCAATTCCCGCACGCGCACCCCGCCTTCGATGCGCGGCAGCGGCGCGAGACCTGCGCGCGCCGCGTCGACGGCGCGCCAAATTTCCGCGCGCTCTTCTGCACTGACCAGTTCGGCGCGAGACAGCACCACGTGGCTGGCGCGGCGCAACGCCGCTGGGCTCTCGCGGAACAGCCCGGCCGGTAGGCAGCGGCCGAACGGCCGCGTCGCGTCGATCAACACGACGTCGACGTCGCGCTCGATGCGTTGGTGCTGAAACGCGTCGTCGAGGAGCAGGACGTCGGGCGGCCCCAACTCCAAGAGCTGCGCGAGCCCGCGCACGCGATCGGGATTCTCGATCAGCAGGGCTGCGGGGTGCCGTTCGCGCAGCAGGATGCCCTCGTCTCCTCCGTAGCCGCGGGAAAGAATGCCGACGCTCGCGTCGTGGCGTTCCAACCACGCGATCGAAGCCAGCAGCAGCGGCGTTTTACCCGTTCCGCCTGCCGCGAGGTTGCCGATCGAAAGCGTCGGCATCGGCGGCCGGAAACTCGGACGCCAGCCACGCACGTAAGCCGCGGCGCGCAAGCGCGCGACGCCGTCCCAGAGCCAGCCGACCGGCGCGAGCAGCTTGCCCGTCGGACCATCGAGGCGCGATGCCGCGCTGCGCGGAGCTTCCGATTCCGCGCTCACGGCGCGTCCCACCAGGTGTGGGCGGCCAACAGCGCGGTCAAGCGCTCGCGCTCCG
>JAQBVK010000269.1 GCA_027623585.1 Planctomycetota bacterium | reverse complement strand
CCCGCCGCACACCCGCTCCGGCCTGAAGGCCACCTGATGCGCGTCATCTTCGTCCTCTACGATTCGCTCGTGCGCGGCGCCCTGCAGTGCTACGGGGGCACCCACGTTCACACGCCGCAGTTCTCGCGCTTCGCCGAGCGCGCCGTCACCTTCGACACCCATTTCGTCGGCAGCCTGCCGTGCATGCCGGCGCGCCGCGACATGCACACCGGCCGGCTCAACTTCCTGCATCGCAGCTGGGGGGCGCTCGAGCCCTTCGACCAGTCGTTCTCCGAACTGCTGCGCGCGGCAGGCACCTATACGCACCTGGTGTCCGACCATTACCACTACTGGGAGGACGGCGGCGCGACCTACCACAACCGCTATTCGTCCTGGGACTTCATCCGCGGCCAGGAGTGGGACAAGTGGAAGGCGATGGTCCAGCCGCCCCTGGAGCGCTTCCGGCAGATGTACCACGCGCTGCAGAACCCGGCCGGCGCCGGCGACGGCCGGCTGCAGTCGATGGTCAACCGCGAGTTCATGAAGCGGGAAGAGGAATTCTGCTGCCCGCGCACCTTCGCCTCCGGCTTCGAGTTCCTGGACCGGAACCGCGACGCCGACAACTGGCTGCTGCACCTCGAGTGCTTCGACCCGCACGAGCCGTTCCACGCCCCGGCGCGCTTCCGCGAGCGCTATCCGAGCGGCTACACCGGCCCGATCCTCGACTGGCCGCGCTACAAGCGCAACGCGGAGAACGCACTGGAAGTCGCCGAGCTGCGCGCGAACTACGCCGCGCTGCTCAGCATGTGCGACGAGTACTTCGGCCGCCTGCTCGACTACCTGGACCGGCACGACATGTGGAAGGACACGGTCGTCATCCTGACCACGGATCACGGCTTCCTGCTTGCCGAGCACGACTGGTGGGGCAAGAACCGCATGCCGTTCTTCAACGAGATCGCGCACATCCCGCTGCTGATGTATCACCCCGCGTACGCGCGGCACGGCGGGCAGCGGCGGCGCTCGCTCACCCACACCACCGACATCATGCCGACGCTGCTCGAACTCTTCGGTCTGACGCCGCCCGCCACCGTCGAGGGCCGCTCGCTCGTTCCGATGATGGCGGAGGACGCGCCGGTGCGCGAAGCTGCCCTCTACGGCATGTTCGGCGCCGGCACCAACATCACCGACGGGCGCCACACCTACTTCCGCTACCCGGAAGACATGTCGAAGCAGGACCTGTACGAGTACACCCTGATGCCGATGCACCAGAAGTCGCTCTTTCCGCTCGAGGAACTCCGGCGCGCCACGCTCGTCAACGACTTCGGCTTCACGCAGGGCGTGCCCCTGCTGAAGGTGCCCGCGCGGCGCAATCTCAAGGGGCAGCCCGTCGGGCACCTCGGGCAGGGGGGCGGATACGAGGACACCACCACGGTGCTCTACGACCTCGAGAAGGACCCCGAGCAGCAGCGCCCGTTCCGCGACGAGGCAATCGAGGCGCGGTTGCTCGGCCTGATGGACGAACTGATGCGACAGAACGAGGCGCCGCCGGAAGCGTTCGTGCGGCTCGGGCTGCAGGCGCCCTCTCGATGAGCCGCCGCCCCAACATCCTGCTGGTGATGGCGGACCAGCTCGCCGCACCGGCGCTGCCGTCCTACGGCCATCCCGTGGTGCGGGCGCCGCACCTCGCGCGGCTCGCGGAGCGCGCCGCGGTCTTCGACAGCGCGTACTGCAACTTCCCGATCTGCGCGCCCTCGCGCGCCTCGATGCTCGCCGGCCGCCTGCCGCACGCGATCGGCGCCTACGACAACGCCGCGGAGTTTCCGAGTTCGGTCCCGACGATGGCGCACTACCTGACCGCGCTTGGCTACCGCACCATCCTCTGCGGCAAGATGCATTTCATCGGCGCCGACCAACTGCACGGCTTCGAGGAACGACTCACCACCGACATCTATCCGTCAGATTTTTCCTGGACGCCCGACTTCCTCAAGGGGCCCGCATACCGGCCCACCGGCGTGAGCATGCGTCCGGTCGTCGAGGCGGGCCCCTGCGTGCGCAGCCTGCAGATCGACTACGACGACGAAGTCGAGCACCACGGCCTGCAGAAACTGTACGACCTCGCGCGCGCGCCCGCGGACCAGCCCTTCTTCCTGACCATCTCGTTCACCCATCCGCACCCGCCGTTCGTCACCGGCCGGGCGCACTGGGACCGCTACCGGCACGACGAGATCGACATGCCGCGCGTCGCGCCGATCCCCTACGAAAAGCTCGACCCCCACAGCCAGTGGCTGCACGTCGCACACGCGCAGAACCTGTACACCGTGACCGAGGCCCATGTGCGCAATGCCCGCCATGCGTACTACGGCATGGTGAGCTACATCGACGACAAGGTCGGGCGCATCCTCGACGTTCTCGAGGCGAGCGGACTGGCGCAGGACACCGTCGTGGTGTTCGCCGTCGACCACGGCGAGATGCTCGGCGAGCGTGGCATGTGGTTCAAGCAGAGCTTCTACGAGTGGTCGGCGCGCGTGCCGCTGATGATCGCCGTGCCGGGCCTCGCGCCGCGCCGGATCGGCGCGCACGTGTCGCTGGTCGACCTGCTGCCGACGTTTCTCGATCTTGCAACCGACGGCGCGCCGCCCGAAGCGGTCGATCCGCTCGACGGCGCTTCGCTCGCACCGCTGCTCGCGGGCGACGAGCGGGGCGAAGACCGGGTGGCCGTTTCCGAGTACAGCTCCGAGGGCGTGTGCGCGGCCTCGCGCATGGTGCGCGCGGGACCCCACAAGTACGTGTTCACGCGCGGCCTTGCGCCGATGCTCTTCGATCTCGAATCCGACCCGGAAGAACTGCACGACCTCGCGGGACAGCCGCAACTCGCGGCCGTCGAGGCGGGACTGCGCGAACGGGCGCTGGCAAACTGGGATCCCGAGCAGGTCCATGCCGAGATACTCGCCAGCCAGAAGCGTCGTACCTGGCTCGCGCAGGTGGCCGCGCGCTCCGGTCGCTACCCGAACTGGGCCTATCAGCCCTATGTCGACGAATCGAAGCGCTACATCCGGGGCGCCGGCGGCGCCGGGCCGACCGCGGTCAAGGGCCGGGCGCGCCTGCCGTTCGTCGAGGCCGCGCAACCGGACAAATCGGAGCCGTAACGCCGCCGGTCTGCCGGTCACCGGCTAGCGAAGCGCGGACCTGCCCGACCCCAACCGATACAGCATCAGCACCCCGTTCCACGCCACCGCGACGAAGAGCGCGATCAAGAGCGCCGCGGTCGCGCTCAGGTTCGACGCGGCCACGTGCAGCACCACGAGCGAAAACCCGAAGCCGACCAGGCCTTTCAATCCGGTCACCAACACCGCAGCGGTGAATGGCCCGCCGCAGCGCGGCTGCAGGATCACCACCAGCGTGGTGAACACCACCGGGTAGGTGGCGAGCACGCCCGTGACCGCCGGGCCGAAGACCCGGCCCGCGATCGTTTACGCTTACGTAAAGAGCGCGCAAGCTGACCTGACACCCAAGCAGATCAAGACGCTGGCACAACTGA
>JAQBVK010000268.1 GCA_027623585.1 Planctomycetota bacterium | reverse complement strand
CGGCTTCGTGCTGAAGCTGCCACACATGACGGCGGGCAGCTCGGTGACCGCGACGATCAGCGGCGGCGCCCCGAATTCTTCCTGCGGACTGTTCTTCAGTAAGTACGGCCTCGGCGCCACCCGCGTTCCGGCGGCGCAGGTCCGTCTCGACATCGCCGGCGCTGAACTCCTGGCGATCAACACCACCAACGGATCCGGAGTCACCAGCTTCAGCGGCACCGTTCCCGCGAACCTGCAGGATCGCACGATCTGGCTGCAAGCGGCGCAATTCGGCTCGAAGTCGAACGTGATGGTCGAGACCGTGGAGTAAGATTCCAGGGTGATGTCGGCCACCTTGCTCACCCTGCTCTTCGCTCTCGCTCCACAACAACCGGTCACCACTGAGGTGGTTGCCACCGGATTGCACACTCCGGTCTGGGTGACGCATGCGCCAAGCGATCCGGCCACGCGCATCTTCGTGGTGACCCACTGGGGCAAGCTTCGCATCGTCGAGAACGACGTGCTGAATCCGACCGCGTTTCTTGACATCCACCATCTCGTCACTTTCGATAACAACGAGCAAGGCCTGCTGTCCGCGATCTTCCATCCGGATTATCAGCAGAACGGCTTGTTCTACGTGATCTACGTCGACGTCTCCGGCAACTGGGTGCTGGAACGCTACCAACGCGATCCTTTGAATCCGGACTTAGCGGATCCCAACAGCGGCGTGATTCTGCTGACGATCGTGCATCCGCTGACCTGGCACCACGGCGGCTGGATGGAGTTCGGCCAGGACGGGTTGCTCTACATCGCCACCGGTGACGGCGGAGGCGTGGGGGACCCGTTCAACTACGGACAGGATCCGAACAGTCTCAACGGCAAGCTGCTGCGCATCGACGTGGACGGCGGCTTCCCCTACGTGATTCCGCCGGGCAACCCGTTCGTGAGTGATCCCAACACGCTCGATGAAATCTGGGCGCTCGGACTGCGCAATCCCTGGCGTGGCGACATGGACGACCTCACCGGCGACATCTGGTTCGGCGACGTCGGCCAGGACACATGGGAAGAATTGGATTTCCTTCCCGCAGGCACCGCCGGCGCCAACTTCGGCTGGCGCATCATGGAAGGCTTTCATTGCTACAACCCGCCGAGCGGCTGCAACATGGCGGGCTTGGTGCAGCCGATTCACGAATACCGGCACGCGACCACGGCGCAGGGTTACCGCTGTTCGATCAGCGGCGGACGCGTGTACCGCGGACGCTCGATGGCGACCATGCACGGCCGCTTCTTCTTCGGCGACTATTGCACCGGCGAGGTCTGGTCCACCCGCACGGACGGCCTCACGACCGTCGACTTCTTCGACCACACCCAGGAATTGGAACTGAGCATGGGCACGGACGCGCAAGTGGTCGGATTCGGTCAAGACTCCGAAGGTGAGCTCTACATCTGCAACATGCGCGACGGCAGCGTGCACCGCGTAGTGCCGGCCGGCTTGCGGCTGCGCGCGCCAACTCTGGTCTCCGGATCCAGCACGACGCTCGAGGTGAGCGGCGGCAGCTCCTCTGCGGCAGCGGGCTTGTTCCTGAGCACGCGAGGCCTCGGCAGCACCCCGATTCCGCCCGCGAACCTCGTCCTCGACCTCGACCGTCCGCGCGTCGCGGCGAGCGGCAGCACCGACCCGCTCGGGCGGGCGAGCTTTAGCGCCACCATTCCGCCCTCAGCCGCTGGCCGTACCGTCTGGCTGCAGGCGGCGCAGAACGGGGTCGTGTCCAACGTCGTGATCGAGACCGTCGACTGAACCCTCTGGTGAAGCGATAAGCGTTAGGATCGGAGCATGGCCAACCACCCCTTGGCGCTCTATGAGCAGCTGCTCCGCGAGCGCGGCGATCTCGGTGAACGCTTGAAGGACCCTGCGGAAGCGATGCGTGTCGCGCACTCCGCGTTGGTCGCGGCCTTGCTGCTCGGCGCCTTCTATGGCTTCATCATGGGTTCCTTCTCGCTGCTGCGCACAGGGCAGGTCCTGAATGCACTCACCTCGATGGCCAAGGTGCCGGTGCTCATGCTCGGCACCACTCTGCTCTGCTATCCCGTGCTCTACGTGCTCGGATTGCTCGGCGGCGCCTCGGTCTCGGCGGTCGCGCTGTGGGCGGCGCTCTGCTGCACGCTTGCGGTGGTCAGCCTCGCGCTCGGCGTGATGGGGCCGATCGTGCTGTTCTTCCTCTCGACCGTGGACTCCTACGTGATCGTGAAGTTCATGCACGTCGGCGTCTGGGCCTTCGCCGGACTTGCCGGTCTCAAGTTCCTGCGCACCTTGCTCAAGCGCCTCGATCCAGCCCTGAGCGGCAATGGGCGCCTGATGGCCGGTTGGATGCTGCTGTTCGGTCTGGTCGGGATGCAGGGCGCGTGGATGCTGCGGCCCTTCATTGGCCATCCCAAACAAGACTTCGTGGCCTTCCGCCACCTCGACGGCAACATCTTCGAGGATCTCGCGCGCGATCTATGGCGCATGAGCCGGGGCCGTCGCTGAAGATTCTTCCAGCAGATTTTTGCGGTCGCCAGTAGGGTGGTTCATGGGCTCCGCCTCCGCCACCACCGCGATCAAGCCCGGCCAATTCTGCTGGGTTGAAGCCGCCACCTCCGACGTCGCCGCCTCCAAGGTCTTTTACGGCAGTCTCTTCGGCTGGACCTACAAGCAAGACGGCGAAGGCTGGATGGAGTACATCCATCTGCAGTGCGAAGGCGTCGAATTCGGCGGCTTGCACGCGCTGATGCCCGAGCAGATCGCGCAGCAGATCCCGTCGAATTGGTTGCCGTACGTGAAGGTCGGAAGCATCGCAGAGACCACCGCGCGCGTGAGAAAGGCCGGCGGCGAGGTCGTCGTCGAGAGCTGTGAGATTCCAGACACCGGCCGGCTCGCGGTTTATTCCGATCCCACCGGCGCGAAGTTCGCGGTCTGGGAATCGCTCGGACGTGAAGGCGCGGCGGCGTCGCCGGATTCCGGTCGCCCGTCCTGGTTCGAGCTCATGAGTACGGATCGGACTAAGGCGCTCGCCTTTTATTCGTCCGTACTCGGCTGGACCACCAGCGACATGGACATGGGCCCGATGGAGGTCTACACCCTGTTGCACAACGGAGATGAGGATCCGATCGGCGGCAGCATGCAGCTGGGAGCGGAGTTCGAAGGCATGCCTTCCCAGTGGTCGCTCTACTTCACGGTGAGTGATTGCGACGCCTCCGCTGCGAAGGCTCAGGAACTTGGCGGCCAGCTCTGCCACGGCCCCATGGATGTCCCCGGCATCGGCCGTTTCGCCCTGATGGCGGATCCCACGGGAGCGATGTTTGCGATCATCGCGTACGCTTCCGAGGCTTAGGCGTCCTGCGGCGTCCACGACCATGCCACTCCTCTGCCGATTGGCGCTCTACGGCACGCTGGCCTTTCTCGCGGTCCCTTGCGCGTGGGCCGGCCAGTCCGCGCCTCAGGCATTGAGAGCCGAACTCGTGGCTGATGGTCTGGTTTATCCGGTAGGCCTCACCCATGCT
>JAQBVK010000267.1 GCA_027623585.1 Planctomycetota bacterium | reverse complement strand
TTTCATCACGGCGCTCTTCTCGAGCAGATCGCAGGCTTCGCCGAGATCGCCCGGCAGGCTGCGGATCTTCAGGCGCGCGCGCTCGCGGTTGCTCATCTTGTAGACGTTGCCCTCGACCGGATCCGGCGGATCGATCTTGTTGCGCACACCGTCGAGGCCGGCGGCCAGCATCACGGCAAAGGCCAGATACGGGTTGGTGGACGGATCCGGCATGCGCATTTCGCAGCGCGTGCCGATGCTGCGACGATCCGGCACCCGGATCAACGGCGAGCGGTTGCGCATGGACCAGGCGAGGTGCGTGGGCGCTTCGTAACCAGGGACCAAGCGCTTGTAGGAGTTCACGGTCGGGTTGGTGACCGCCGCGAAGGAACGGCCATGCTCGAGCAGGCCGCCCATGTACCACAGCATCAACTGCGAGATGCCGCCGTGTTTGGCCTTGGGATCGAAGAAGGCGTTGGTCTTGCCCTTGAACAGCGACTGGTGCACGTGCATGCCCGAGCCGTTCTCACCGAAGATCGGCTTCGGCATGAAGGTCGCGTGCAGGCCCATCGCGCGCGCCACGCGGCGTACCACGAAGCGGAAGGTGGAGAGACGGTCGGCGGTGGAGAGCGCGTCGCCGTACTTGAAGTCGATCTCGTGCTGACCGGGCGCGACCTCGTGGTGCGCGGCCTCGATCTCGAAGCCGAGTGTTTCGAGCGCGATCACGATCTCACGTCGGCACTCTTCGCCGAGGTCGTTCGGCGCGAGGTCGAAGTAGCCCGCGACGTCGTGGGTGATGGTGGTGGCGGAGCCCTCCTTGGTGCGCTGGAAGAGGAAGAACTCGGCCTCGGGACCGCAGTTCATCTCGTAGCCGAGCTTCGCCGCCTTCTCCAGATTGCGCTTCAGCGTGAGGCGCGGGCAGCCCGGGAACTCTTTGCCGTTCGGCGTGTAGACGTCGCAGATGATGTGCGCGACCTGCCCGTGATCGGTGTGCTGCTGACCGAAGGACGGCCACGGATCCACGCGATAGGTGGCGTGGTCCGGGCGCAGCAGCATGTCGGACTCTTCGATGCGGGTGAAACCCTCGATCGATGAACCGTCGAACATGATCTCGCCGTCGAGCGCTTTCTCGAACTGACTGGCCGGGACTTCAACGTTCTTGTTGTGACCGTTGATGTCGGTGAACTGGAGGCGCAGGAAGCGCACCCCGTATTTCTTCATGTGGGCGAGGATCTGCGCGCGGGTCATGCCCGGCTTGGCCTCGTAGCAGGCCGCGAAGGCCTTCTTGCGATCTTCCGTCGTAGTGGGGGTCGGCATGGGTAGGGAGTCCCGGTGCGGGATCGGAGGAGAGTATCCGAGGAATGACCCTCCGCAAGCCAAATATTGCAGGAACTGCAATCTTCACGGGCGTTTGTGACAAATGCAGGCAAAAATGAGCCGCGATTGCGCTTAAATCCTACAGAATTTGCAGATTACGGCTTGCATGACCGCGCGGCTACCTTCGCTCTCCGTGTCCGATCCGGCCCCCCGTCACTCCCTGGACCGACCGCCCGGCGGCATCCCGCCAGAGCGCCAAGCCGCCTATTGGAAGCGCAATCTCCGCTTGCTCGCGGCGCTACTGCTGCCGTGGGCGGCGGTGTCCTTCGGCGCCGGGATCCTGTTCCGCGACTGGCTCGATCAGTGGACGCTCCCGGGCAGCAATTTTCCGCTCGGCTTCTGGTTCGCGCAGCAAGGCTCGATCCTCTCCTTCATCGCGTTGATCTTCATCTACGCGTGGCGCATGAACCGGCTCGACCGCGAGTTCGGGGTCCGCGAGGACTGACCCATGGGCGTGCAAGCCTGGACCTTCGTCTTCGTCGGCTTGAGCTTCGCGCTCTACATCGGCGTCGCGGTATGGAGCCGCGCCAAGACCACGAGCGAGTTCTACATCGCGGGGGGCGGCATACCGCCCATTGCCAACGGCATGGCGACCGCCGCCGATTGGATGAGCGCCG
Source organism: Planctomycetota bacterium (assembly GCA_027623585.1). Taxonomy (GTDB): domain Bacteria; phylum Planctomycetota; class UBA1135; order UBA1135; family UBA1135; genus JAQBVK01. The sequence continues at coordinate 1,566 of JAQBVK010000267.1, read as the reverse complement.
CCTCCTTCATTTCGATGGCCGGCGCGATTTCATTCCTCGGCTACGACGGCTCGGTTTATCTGATGGGTTGGACCGGCGGCTACGTGCTGCTGGCGCTGCTGCTTGCACCCTATCTGCGCAAGTTCGGCAAGTTCACGGTGCCCGACTTCGTCGGCGATCGTTACGCCTCGCGCACCGCGCGCGTGGTGGCGGTGCTGTGCGCGCTGTTCGTTTCCTTCACCTACGTCGCGGGGCAGATGCAGGGCGTCGGCATCGTGCTCTCGCGCTTTCTCGAAGTGGATGCCAGCACCGGCGTGATGATCGGGATGGGCATTGTGTTCTTCTACGCGGTGCTCGGCGGCATGAAAGGAATCACTTGGACGCAAGTGGCGCAGTACTGCGTCTTGATCTGCGCCTACCTGGTTCCCGCGATCTTCCTCTCGATCATGATCGCGGGGAATCCGGTGCCGCAGTTCGGTTTCGGCGGTTCCGGCGCCGACGGCGCGCCCCTGCTGCAGCGGCTCGACGGCCTGCATCGCGAACTCGGATTTGCCTCCTATCTCGACGGCTCGAAGGGCATGCTTGACGTGCTCTGCATCACCGCGGCGCTGATGGTGGGCACCGCAGGCCTGCCGCACGTGATCGTGCGCTTCTACACCGTGCCGCGCGTGCGCGACGCTCGACGCAGCGCCGGTTGGGCCTTGGCCTTCATCGCGCTGCTCTACACCACGGCGCCCGCGATCGCGGTGTTTGCGCGCACCAACCTGCTCGACACCGTCTCCGGCAAGGCTTATGCCGACATGCCGGAATGGTTCAACAAATGGGAGAAGACCGGCCTGCTCGCGTGGCAAGACCACAACGCCGACGGCCTGATCCAGTACGTCGGCCCGTCCGCGCCCGTCGCGAACGAGCTCAGCGTGAAGTCCGACATCATGGTGCTGGCCAATCCGGAGATCGCCGGCTTGCCGGATTGGGTGGTGGCGCTGGTGGCAGCGGGGGCGCTCGCCGCCGCTCTCTCCACTGCGGCCGGACTGTTGCTCGTGGTCAGCACTTCGATCAGTCACGACCTGCTCAAGCGCACCATCTGGCCGAAGATCAGCGAGCGCGGTGAACTGATCGCCGCGCGCATCGCGGCGGGAGCGGCGGTGGTGGTGGCGGGCTGGTTCGGCATTCATCCTCCGGGCTTCGTCGCGGAAGTCGTGGCCTTCGCCTTCGGCTTCGCCGCGTCCTCCTTCTTTCCGGTGATCTTGCTCGGCATTTTCTCCCTACGCATGAACAAGCAAGGCGCGATCGCGGGGATGCTGTCCGGACTCGGTTTCACCGCGAGCTACGTCTGGTGGTTCAAATTCGCGCACCCCGAGCTCTCGAATCCCGAGCACTGGTGGTTCGGCGTCTCGCCGGAAGGCATCGGCGCGCTCGGCATGCTGCTCAACTTCGCGGTAGCGCTCGTGGTCTCGCGGCTGACGCCTCCTCCGCCGCTGGCCGTGCAGCAATTGGTGGCCGAGATCCGAGTGCCGCGCGGCTCGGGGCCGGCCCACGAAATTTCGGCCTGAGGCTGCCAGTGGCGGAGCGTGTGATAGGCTGGAG
>JAQBVK010000266.1 GCA_027623585.1 Planctomycetota bacterium | reverse complement strand
TCTTCCTCTACGCGCTCTCGCTCGGCGTCACCGCCGTTCCGGGATGTCCGAGTGAGACTCTGCACTTGCGGAACCTCGGCGTGCTCGGCAGCCGGAGCTCGAACGGCGCCAGCGTCGCCACGCTTTCGTTGACGATTCCGCCGGCAGCGGCCGGCCGTACGGCGCACTTTCAGGCGGTGCATCAGGCGGGATGCGCCATCTCCAACTTGATGAGTTGGACCTTCCCGTAGCCGCTAGCGCGCGCCGAGTTCAGCCGCTGACGCGTCGAGTAGGTCGAAATGGACGCGCGGCAGGTTCTCGAGAATCGCGCGCGCGGCTTCACGATGAGCGATCGTCCACGCTTTTGTCGCGGCGCCGCTGCGCTCGACGCGCTGACGATATCGCTCGAAGCCAGCGAGCATGGCCGCGCGCCGGGCTTGCAAGGCGGCGAGCTGCTGCTCCACGCCGGCGAGTGAGTCACGGCAGCCGTCGGCGAGGCGTTTCGCATCGGGTCGGGCCCGGCCTGCGCCTGCGGCCTCCATTTGGAATTCTTGATCGAGCGTGTGAAGCTCGGACTTCAGCCGATCGGCTTCCGCGCGCAGCTCCGCCTCGAGAGCGATCGGCAGGCTTGCGAATCGTTGCGCTGCTGCGGCCACCGTCGCGGCATGCTCGCCATGCGTGAGCGAGAGTTCTTCGGCAAGCAAGTTGAGCGCGCCGCCGGCAGCAGCGAAGGCGCCGCGGGTGTCGTGCGCCGCGCGCATTTCCCGCGCAGAGCGCGCCGCGAGTCCGGCTCCGAGCGGATCGTTCATCATGGCGCCGCTTCCGAGTAGCTTGCGGTGGAGATCGCCAAGCGCAAGAACTTGAGCTTCGACGCCCCTTGGATCAAAGGGCATGGCCTCCAAGGACTCGCTCGCGCTCGCGGAGTATTTTTGCAGGGCTGACCAGCCAGCGGCGCAGCGCTGGGCGCCAGGATTGAGCGCATCAAGCAAGACCGTCAGGGCCTCCGCCTCCTCGAAACCCGTGGCCCGCTGTTGAGCCTCGAGCTCTTGGAATCCGTGTTCCAAGCCCGCGCGAATTCTCTGCGCGGATACCTGCCAAGGGCGGAGATTCACTTCGATTCCTGCGCAGGAAAGGTTCAAAGGGACCGCCAGCAAGCCCAAGATGAGGCAGAGTCTCACTGTGCTATCGCGCCTCAAAGCGGCCTCCATCAGACCCGGAGCGCCGCCATGAGGAACACAATGATGAACAAACCCATTCTCTTAATCGCTGCAGCAACCCTTGCCGTCGGCGGAGTCGGTTTCGCGCTCGGCGCGAATGCCATGCAGGAGCCGCAGGACGCATCGGCGATGATGCCGAAGCCTGGCCCCGAACACAAGATCATGAACCAGGACGTCGGCACTTGGAACGCCGCGGTCAAGGTGTGGATGGAGCCAGGGTAGCCTCCGATGGAGATGCTCGCCACTGAGTCCAACAAGTGGGACTGCAACGGACTCTGGATGATGAGCCGTTTCGACGCGCCGGACGGATCCTTCTCCGGCCGCGGCATCGGCGTGTGGACCGCGCAGATGTATCTGATGTTCAAACTCGGCCGCCCGGACGTAATGCCGTCGACCGATCTCGGCGTGCAGGAAGGCGCGAAGCGGATCTATCGCTTGGACGCGAGGCCGAGCCCCAAAGAACTCGAGCGCATCGGCGCCGCATGGGCACCGCTGCGCTCGGTGGGGGCGTGGGCCTGCTGGCGAGCGGTGGACGATCCGGGGGCCGGCGAGGGATTGCTAACATGAGCCGGCCCTGCCAATCCGTGCCCAGGGCCACCCTAAGCCGTTTTAAAATAAGCACTTAAGGAGAACGCGGCAGGCGACGATAACAGGAACGTAACATAATTAATTACATGTTATAATAAAGTGATGGCATACCTGCAGCGGCCTTCGCCTGCCTGGATGGCGGCTCTCCAAGAGGACCCCACCCTGCTGCTCGATTTGGAGGCCATGCAGCGGGCGAGCCGGATCAGCGACGGAAAGCACTACCTGTCTTGGTCCGAATTCCGGCGTCGACCGATGCCGGAGGGCTTGAAGCCAGAACAACTCTGGGCCTTGGTTCAACTGCAGCGACGGGGGACAGCACTCCAGCTTCCGCTGCGGAACGCGGGCGTATTGCCGACCAGGGTGACAATGACCGACCCGCTCCGGGCGGCTCTGCATCGTATTGCTTGTCACCAGGAGCTTCAGGATGCCGGCCTTCGCACGGGCGAGTCCGATGCGGAGACCTACGCGCATCGCGCCTTCATCGAGGAAGCACTCGCGTCCGCACGGATCGAAGGTGCCGACTCCACGCGCGTGGTGGGACGAGACCTCCTGCGTACCGGGCGCGCGCCGCGCGATCGCTCCGAGCGGATGATCTTCAACAATTTCATGGTGCTTCGCAGTCTCGATCAATGGCTCGGCGGCCCACTGACGCCGAGCCTGTTGTGCCACATGCAGGAAATGCTGACGCGGGAAACGCTGGACAATCCGGCGGATAGCGGTCGGTTGCGACCCGACGACGATGTGCGGGTACGCGACCGGTTGACCGGAGCGATCGTGCACGTTCCTCCGCCCGCGGCGGAACTCGCCGAGCGGATGCAGCGCCTCTGCGACTTCGCGAACGCGCCGGCCGGCGACGCGCCGTTTGTGGATCCGGTCGTGCGTGCCATCGTGCTGCACTATCAACTCGCCTACGATCACCCTTTCGGGGACGGCAATGGCCGCACCGCGCGGTGGTTGTTCCTCTGGTCACTGCTCGGCCAGCCCGCATACTGGTGGTGCCGCTACCTGCCGATCTCGCGGATGACAGAGCGGGCGCGCGACGGGTACTACCGCGCCTTCCAGAACGCCGCCGACGACGAAGGTGACGCGACTTACCTGGTGCGCCAACAGGTGCGATGCATGGAGCTCGAGATGGCCAGCCTCGCGGCGTTGTTGAGGCGGCGCAGGGCACTTTACGAATCCGCCCGCCGCCATTTGCGCGTCGAGGACGAGTTCAACGTGCGTCAACTCGCGGTCTTCGACCACTCCGTACGCCACTCCGAAGCTGAGTTTACGCAAACGGGTCATGCCCAATATCACGGCGTGACCAACGTGACTGCCGGCCGCGACTTGAAACAACTCGCCACGCTTGGATTCCTCTCCCAGTCCAAACGCGGCCGGACGATTTTCTATCGCCCGACCACTAAACTGATGCGGCTCGCCGAACGCTAGGTGTTCGCCGTGACCGGCTCGAGACCGTAGGAGTCTTGCGTCTCGCGCGGGATGAACTCGCCGAGATAGTCGAAGTTCATGGACTCCTTGATCAAGTTGCGCGCGATCACGATGCGTTGCACCTGGTTGGTGCCCTCGTAGATCTGCAGGATCTTGGCGTCGCGGTAGAACTTCGCGATCGGGTAGTCCTCCATGAAGCCGTAGCCGCCGAAGACCTGCACCGCGTCGGTGGCGACCTTCACTGCGACGTCGGTTGCGAAGCACTTGGCCATGGCAGCGTGCTTGGTGATGTTTTTGGCGCCGGAGTCGGCGGCTGCGGCGGCTGAATAGACCAGCCAGCGCGCGGCTTCCGTCTGCATCGCCATGTCGGCGAGCATCGACTGGACC
>JAQBVK010000265.1 GCA_027623585.1 Planctomycetota bacterium | reverse complement strand
TCCTCAGCCCGCCCGCCCCGAAAGCGCGCGCAATTTCCGCCATCACGTCTTTTTTCCACGGCGTCGCCATGACGTCGAAGTCGGACACCGCGGAGTCGAACAAGGCGAAGCCATCGTGGTGTTTGCTCGTGATCACGACGTACTGCATGCCAGCCTCGCTCGCGAGCCGCGCCCACTCCTCCGCATCGAAGGCGAGCGGCTCGAATTCGTCCGAGAATCGGTCGTATTGATCGCGGGGAATCTCCGCCGTCGTGCGGATCCACTCACCGTGGTGATCGGCGCCGTCCCAGCGTCCGGCCGGGATCGCGTAGAGGCCCCAGTGGACGAAGAGTCCAAAGCGGGCCTCGCGCCACCAATCGAGCCTCGCCTCAGGCGTCTGAGCGGTCGCACAACCCAAAGAAATACTGATGACTCCGATCAACAGAAGGGTTGGGCCACGGATTCGCATGAGAGTCTTATACTCTGCACCGCGCACGGCCCTTCGCCGTGATCGAATCATCGTCACATGAACACTCCCCGCGTCCTTGCCGTCGGTCTGACGGCACTCGCTTGCTTTTCCGCTCCTGCTGCCGCGCAGCAGGAGAGCTCTTGGCTTGACCGCGTCGACGTCTTCGCGACCGCTCGCTTGCGCGCCGAGTTTAACGACAACTTGAACCCCGCTTCGGACCGCCACCGCATTCGCGGCAACTTCCGCATCGGCGCGACGGTGGATCTCAGCGAAGACTTCGACGCCGGTTTCCGCTTCACCACCGGCAACCCGGACGATCCGAACAGCCCGCACTTCGATTTTGGCGGCACCGGCGGCGCCGGCAACGACGGCGAGTTCGATTCCTTCGAGATGAACCTGGACCAGATCTATCTGACCTGGGCTCCGTCCGGCATGGAAGGATTCTCCGTCACCGGCGGCAAGTTCTCCAATCCGATGCATCACAACCCGATCTACGGCAACCTGCTGTGGGACGATGACGTGCAGCCGGAGGGCGTGCAGGTCGTGTGGGACTGCCCCTACAACGACGACACCTTCAGCGGCATCGGCGCGAGCCTTGGCCAGTACATCATCCAAGAGAACGGCTCGGCCGAAGACATCTGGAGCACCTTCGCTCAGGTCTACGCGGCCGCCGACATGGGTGACGCGGGCAAGTTGAACTTCGCGCTCGCCTACTACTTCGTCGGCGACACCAGCCCGGACGGCGCAGTCTCCCCGCTGTTGGACGACAACCAAGGCAACGCGGTCACGGCGACCGACTTTGTCTCCCAATTCGGCACGCTGAATCCGATGGTGGTTTGGACGCTCGCCGATTGGACCGTTGCGGCCGAATTCTTCAATAACCTCCGCGCCGCGGACGGTCAAGAGGACACCGGCTACTCGCTCGGCGCCGCGGTGGCGACCCCCTACGGCAAGTTCTACGCGGACTACATCACGATGGGTCAGGACGCGCACCTCAGCCCGTGGTCGCAGGACGACTTCCTACTGAACTCGAACGCGGTCAACACCGTGATCGGCTGGAAGAAACCCCTGACCAAGCGGATCAACCTGCACGTCTGGTTGCTGGCCTCCGAGGCCGACGATCCGTCGCTCGGCGGTCCGGACGACATGGTCTACCGCTTCCGCACCGACCTCAACATCGCCATCCTCTAGGACGGCCGATCCCAAGACCCCGCGCAGCCTCCGGGCCGCGCGGGGTCCGCTCATTTCAACCGAACATTTCGGTCCAGTAGCGCTCGAAGAAACCGAGCCCGATGCGATCCGCGCCGCCGATCATGTTCTTGTGGTGGCCGGGGCTGTGCCACCACGCCATCACCGCGCCGCGCGGCGTGTCCATCCCCATCGCGATGTTCTCGGCGCCGGCGCTGGTGCCGAAGCGTGCCGCGCGATCGCCCGGCGTCTTCTTACCTTCGACCGGCGATTCGTGCGCGAAGAAATCGAGCTCCTTCATGTCTTTGCTGTGATCGCGCCCCGCCGCGCACAACTTGGGATCCACGCGCTGAGCATGCAAGCCGAGTTGGATGCGGATCTGATTGTGAAACAAGATCCCCTCATATTCTTCGGGCAAGATCTCGGCGCGCACCTCCAAATTCTTCAACAAGGTCTCGCGGTCGCGTTCGCTCATCGGAGTCGCGAGCATGCTCTGCCACTGCTCTTCGGCGTCGAGGGTGTCTTGCCAAGGATCGGGATCCTCTGGCAAGGACTTCTTCGCGCCGGCTCCTTCGCCCGCGTCCTCCGGGTCCAGCCGCGTCCATCCGGCAGCCGCCAGACGCCACAGATCCCACCAGGTGCGCACCTCGTCGAGTTGCGCAATCAAGGCTTCGCGTTCGGCATCGAGCTCTTCATCGCGCGCGAGCACCTGCTCGACGCTGACCAGCAGCAACTCGCCGAGCCGTTCGAGCTTCGGATCGATTTCTTCCACGATGTGCGCCTTCTCGAGCGGATCGCGCCGCGACACGGCGAGCGCCTCCTTGCGCAGCCGCTCAATCTCCACCTCGGAATTCTTCTCGCTTCGCGCGAGCACCGCATCCGGCGCGTTCTTTTCGAAGTGTTTGAGATAGCGGTCGCGCGACTTCTGCCAGCGCTCGCCCTCCGCCTCGAGCCGATCCATTGCGTAGCGCACCGCCTGCTTTGCGCCATCAGCGCCGTGATGCTCGATCAGCGCCTCGACCGCTTCCTCCCGCTGCCACCACTTCGCGTCGGGAGCGCGCATCCGTCGCAACAGCTCGCCCAGCGTCGGCGGGGCGGGCGCCGCGGCGGGTTCCTGGACGGCGCGCTCCATGGCCGCCGAGCCCCATCCCGCGGCGAGCGCGGTGGCGATGGCAAGGAGGGCGCCGCGGAGGATCATTCACCCTCCAAGATACTCTGGAGTTCATGGCCGACACCCTGCTCCCTCTGATTGGGTACGTCGGGTTCTTCGTGCTTTTGCACGTCTTGGCGCTCGCGCGGGTGGAACCGGTCTTCCCGCGCGCTTTCAAACTCTCCCGCGCCGCCGCCGCCGTGGTGCTCACCGCCCTCGGCATCGCGGCGCTGATTTCCGCCGCGCCGCATTGGCGCACCGCCTTCCTTTATCGCCACCAGGATGGCGACTGGATGCGGCAGGGTTTGCTGGTGGTCTACGGTCACCTGCTTGCGGACTTCGTGTGGATGTACGTCGGCTTGCGGCGCTTCAAGATCCAGCCACGCAAGGATCTGATCATTCACCATTTGCTCGGCGTGATCGCCTTTGGCGTGGCGCTGTGGCTGAAGGTCGGCTACGCCGTCGCCCTGATCACGATGATCACGGAACTTCTACCGGTGACCACCGGTCTCGACGCGTGGAGCAAGCGCATCGCCGCGCCCGGCTTGACCGCCGCGGCCTCGCGCGCGCGCCTGCACGTGCTCGCGTGGCTGCGTCTGCCGCTGTGGCTGCTGCTCTTCGCGATGATGATCCACGTTCTGCTGCGCGGCGACCCCGGCGACTTGGCGCCGGTCTTCGGCCTCGCCGCGGGCGGCCTCGCCTGTCTGGTGGCGCTTGACGCCTACTGGATTCGCAAGTGCTTGCAGGACGTGGACTTCTATTAGTGGCAGGGTGAACGAAAGCGACCCGGCGGCCGAAGCCCCCGGGTCGCAAACTCTCTTTCGACGCCGGCGCGGTTGTACCACGAGCGGTT
>JAQBVK010000264.1 GCA_027623585.1 Planctomycetota bacterium | reverse complement strand
GGCCGTGCGCAACTCTTCCCAGTTGGGATTGTCCGGCGAGCATCCCTTGTGCGTGCTGGCCTCGACAGATGCGCACTATTCCGTCGCGAAGGCCTGCGCGGTGCTGGGCATCGGGAGCGAGCGTGTCATCGGCGTGCCGACCGCAGGTCCGGAGCGCCGCCTCGATCCGGACGCCCTCCCGGCTGCGCGCGCCGAGGCGCTCCGTCGCGGCATGCGCCCGATCGCCTTGGTCGCCACCGCGGGCAGCACCTCCTGCGGCGCGGTGGATCCGATCGCCGCCTGCGCCGACTTCGCCGATGAGCATGGCCTGTGGCTGCACGTGGACGGCGCGCACGGCGGCGCCTTCCTGTTCCACGACGCCGAGCGTGCGCGTCACTTCAGTGCCCTGCGCCGCGCCGATTCCTTCTCCTTCGACCCACACAAGGGCTTGTGGGCGCCGAAGTCCGCGGGCGTGCTGCTGGTGCGCCGCGAAGACGAACTCGTCACCGCGCGTTATGAGGCCCCCTACCTCGACCGCTTCAGCGACCACGGCGAGGCTCTGCCGGTCAGCCAGGGCCGCCGTGCCCTCGATGGCAGCCGCCGCTTCGACGCGCTCAAGGTGTGGCTGATCCTGCGCCACCTGGGTCGCCGCGGCCTGCACGACGCGCTGGAATCTCGCCTGGCGCTCACGCGCTGGCTCCATCAGCACCTCTCCGAGCACGCTTTCTTCGTGCCGCGGCACCGCCCGGATCTAAACGTGCTCGCCTTCGGTCCACGCGACGCCACGCAGGAGCCGCGCATCGCACAAGCGCATCGCGCGCTCGAGGCCGAGGGCCAGTTCTGGTCTTCCTACACGGTCCTCGACGGCCGTCCGACCCACCGGGTCGTGATTCTCAACCCGAGCCTGGACTCCGTCCGGCTCGGAGCCCTGGTGGAGCGCCTCCAAGCGATCCATCTCGGCCCTTTCTCCGCTAGCCAGCCCTGCATCGGACTGCTACATTCTTCGCCTCACTTGCTGCATCCGCGGCAGGTGCTTCCCAGATCCGACTCCTCGGATCCCTCGCCCGATCGTCGTCCCCGATGAAGCGAACCCTGTCCCTCGCTGCTTTCGCAGCTCTGCCCATCCTGCTCCTCGCCTCTGGCTGCGCCAGCAAGGAGACCACGGCTTTCAGTCCCATCGCCAGCGGCGGCGCTGCCGGAGCACCGATGATGGCCCAAGATCCGGCCAACGACGCCATGGGTCAGGAGGCGGCTCAAGCGCAGAGCCTGCGTGATCAAAAGATCGCGATGCTGGTGGAGCAGCGGCTCACGCTCGCTCGCGATGCCTACGCCGACGCGCGCCTGCTCGAAGCCGAAGATCACTTGATCAAGGCGCTGGAACTCGACGCCGGCAACCGCGACGCGCGCGGCTTGCTCGACTCGGTTCAGTTTTCACTCGGACGCATTCGCACGCCGATCACGGACAGCAGCGACGACGTTGCGCAGCGCACGCTGGCCAAGGCCGCGCAACTGCGCGCGAGCACCGACGCGGAAGTTGCGCGGGGTGAGGCTTTGCTCAAGAAAGGCGAATACGACCAGGCGATCGGCGCCGCGCGCATCGCGTTGGCCAACATTCGCAACACGACTTTGATCACCGATTGGGGTAATCTGGAGAAGCGCGCGAACAGCCTGCTCGAACAGGCCCAAGCCGGCCGCGACTACAGCTACGCCGCGACGCGGGACGCGGAAGTCGCCAAGACCTACGAGACCCTGCAGGCGCAGAGCCGCGCGCAGTCCGAGGCCCGCGATCGCCGCATGAACGGCCAGATCGCCGACGCCGTCAACGCCTTCGACGCGGAGCGCTACGACGAGGCCACGGTGCTCGCCAACGCAGTCCTGCGCGAGGATTCGCTCAACGAGCGAGCGCTCTCTTTGAGAGACGCGGCGCACCGCGCGCGCAACGAAGGCAAGACCTCGAACTTCGTGGTCGAACGCCTCGACAAGTTCCGCAGTTGGGAGCAGGAAATCATGGAGGCCCGCCGCCTGCAGACCGAGATCTTGGAGTACCCGGATCCGGATCACTGGGCGCGCATCAGCGCGCTGCGCGCGGACTTCAGCACCGTGCCCGAGGAAGAGATCGCGTTGCCGGAGAACGCCGCCATCCTTGAGCAACTGCGCTCGCAGAAGGTGCCCGGCCTGGTGTTCGACGGCGAGACCAGCCTCGAAGCCGTGCTCGATCCGATCCGCACCTTCACCAGCATCCCGGTGATCGTGACCCCGGACGCGGTCGAAGCGGTCGACGCCGCCGGCGTCGAGTTCACCGAGAACCTGCCGCACGAGATGACGGCGCTGAACGCGCTCAACATCCTGATCGGTCTGGCCGGTCCTGAGGTCACTTGGACGGTGCGCAACGGGGTGGTGTACGTCACCAGCACGGCGCGCGCGTTCTCGAACCTCAAGCTGATCCCGCACGACGTGCGCGATCTGATCGCAATGCTGAACGATTTCACGCCGCCGAAGATCGACCAGATCCGGTTGCCTGACGGCGAGTACAGTGACGAAGAGCCGGTGTTCGGCGGTGTCGGTGAAGAACCGCGCCCGATCTACAACCCGGACAGCCTGGAGACTTTGATCCAGCAGAACGTCGCACCCGGCACCTGGGACGGCTCCATCGAGGGCGTTTCGTTCCGGCTGCAGAACGGCCTCCTGTTCGTGCGTCACACCGCGAAGGTGCAGAACGAGCTGATCGTGTTCCTGAAGGGCTTGCGCACCTACACCTCGTCGATGGTCACGATCGAGGCGCGCTTCATCACGATCACCAAAGACTATCTGCAGGAGATCGGAGTGGACTGGCGCGGCAACGGCGGCGACCCGGACAGTCTCGACCTGGTGGTGCTCGACGACGTGACCTCCGGCCTCGAAGACAACGCTTCCAGCGGACGGGACAACGACGGTCCCGGCCTGCCGAGCGGCGCCGACACCAACCCGTCGGCCGGCTTCTTCTTCAACGAAGGGGAAGACGGGGACATGCGCGGCCGCACCGAGAACTTGCTCGGCGCCTACGGCAGTCGCCTCGGCGTCGCCGGCGGTCTGACCATGCAGCTCGCCTTTCTGGACGACCTGCAATACAACATGATCATCCGGGCGGTGAACAAGCGGCAGCACGCCGAGGAACTCACCTCGACGACCTTGTCGGCGCAGAACACCCAGCGCGCCTACGCCACGATGCTGAACCAGATCACCTACGTCCAAGACTTCGACGTGGAAGTGGCGCTGGCCAGCATCATCGCCGACCCGATCGTCGGCGTGGTGTCGGATGGCATCGTGCTCGACGTGCGTCCGACGATCTCGCAGGACCGCAAGTACATCCTGTTGGAGCTGCGCCCGACCGTCGCGACGCTGCTGCGTCCGATGCCGGAGTTCACCTCCTCCCTGGCCGGACTGACCACGCCGGTCACGCTGCAACTCCCTGAGCTGCAAGTGGCGAGCGCCAACACCACCGCGGTGGTGCCGGACGGCGGTGCGATCGTGCTGGGTGGCCTCAAGAAGCTGTTCAACCTGGACCAGCGCTCCGAGATCCCCTTCCTCGGGGACATTCCGGTGCTGTCGCTGCTCTTCAAGACCGAAGGCCAGACCAGCGAAAACCAGGACGTGATCCTGGTGATCCGCGCGACGATCACCGATGCCAACGAGGTCAACGCGAACCTCGACGGCGCAA
>JAQBVK010000263.1 GCA_027623585.1 Planctomycetota bacterium | reverse complement strand
CCTATCCGAGAGGCGGCCGCCACTTCGGAAGCAGCGCCACGCTCCTGCTGATCGTGATCGGCTTGTTTGCTTGGCGTCCGCCGCGCCGAACGCTGTTGCTCGCCTTGTTGCTGGGGCCGCTCGGCTTCAACTTTCTCGCCGCACTGTTCGAGAAGTATCCCTACGGCGGCAGCGTGCGCGTCTCGATCTTCATGGCGCCCGCGTTCTGCCTGCTGGCCGGCTGCGGGCTGGCCGCCGTGCTCGTCAAATCGAGGGCGCCGCGCCGAATCTCCGCCTTTCTCTGTCTCGCGCTCGCCGCGATGCCCGTGGCCGGCATCGCCGAGGACCTCGCTCATCCGTACAAGATCTTGGCCGATCAACGTTGTGAAGAGTTTGCTGACGCCTTGGCCGCTCGACTGCATGCGGGCGACCGCGTGGCCGGTTTCGTCAACGCACTGCCTGACGGAGCACCGAATTGGTTCGGGTTGGGAGGCTCAGGCGCGCGCCTACGCTGGATGTTGAATCGCGCGCTTCCTGCGGACGCAGAGTTGCTCTGGAACCGGGTGCCTGATGCCGAAAGTCGGCTCTGGGTCTTCGCCTACGTCGACGACAACGACAGCGCGAACCCTTGGAGCGAGTCTGATTTCGAAGCATTCATTGCTCCGGTGATTGCAGCGCGAGGCGCCGCGCTGCAACGCGAGCATTGGCCCTTCCAGAACGCCGAGCGCGTGGAACTGCTGCTCTTCGCCGCATTGCCCGCGGACCGCTAGGCTGGCCTGCCATGCGCGCATTCCCCGCCGTTCTCGCCGCCCTGCTGCTTGCCGGTTGCGGCTCCCTTCCGGATCTCGCCGACGCACCGTGGACTGGAGTTCCGCAGGCGCAGAATCCGCAAGACCCCGCCACGCCCTTGGTTGCGCGGCCGCCGCACGCCGGCGCGCTCTCCGGTTACGGGGCGCCGCCGCGCGCGCGCCGCACCGTCGATTCGTTCGCCGGCGAGGCCGCGAAGCGGGGAGTCGAGTTGATCGTGCCGTGGTTCGAACAGACTCCTCAAGAAGTTCGCACCCAAGTCGCCAAGATTCTCGCGGAAGGTCAGACGGCGATGGATGCGATCGCCGCGCAAGATCCGGCGCGGGCCGGCTTTCGCAAGATCTTCGTCGCGCTCGACGACGCCGTTTACCCGGTGGTGTCGTCTCTGAATCGCTGGTATTTGATGAAGGAAACCCAGCCCGATGGCGCGATGCGCGAAGTCTGCAATGAAGCCGTGCAACAAACCGAGCAGTGGCTGGTCGGGGTCTCCTTCCGCGAGGATCTCTACGCGCTGTGCGCGCACTTCAACGAGGAGTATCAGCGCGGCGAGCGCGCGGGGCTGCGCGGTGAGGATCTGCGGCTGCTCGAGATGACGATGCGCGACTATCGGCGGAACGGCTTTGCGCTCGACGCAGCGACGCGCGCCGAGGTCGAGAGTTTGCAGAAGCGGCTGTCGGAAGTTTCCAACCGCTTCGACCAGAACGTCACGAACTGCCAGCTGGAGCTTGAGTTCAGCGCCGCACAGCTTGCCGGGCTTCCCGCGGCCTTCCTTGACGCTTCGCGCACCGCGACCGGGCGCCACATTGTCCGCGCCCAGGTGACGCCGGACGTCGTCACCGTGCTCGAGAACGCCTCCGTCGAGGACACTCGTCGCACACTCTCCGTCGCGCGGCACTCGCTCGCGGTCGAAGAGAACGGGCCGGTGCTCGCGGAGTTATTGAGCACGCGCGCGCGCATCGCGGCGTTGCTTGGCTACGCCCACTGGGCGGATTATCAAACCGAAATCAAGATGGCCGGCACCGGCGCCGCCGCGCTGGAGTTCGTGGACGGGCTCATCGACGGACTCGAGCCGAAGTTCCGCGCGGAACTGGAGGTGCTCGGGGCGCTGAAGGTGGCGGAAACCGGAAAGCCGGACGCGAGCATTCACGTCTGGGACTATCTGTACTACCAAAACCGGCTGCTGTCGAGCGCGTATGGCGTCGACACGGCCGAGCTGCGCCGCTACTTCCCGTTGGAACGCGTGATGGAGGGCATGTTCTTGGTTTACGAGCATCTTTTCGGCGTGCGTTTCCATCCCATCGAGCCCACGCGACCGTGGGTAGAGGATCTGCGCCTCTTCGTGGTGGAGGATTCGAGCAGCTTGGAGCCGCTCGGCGCGTTCTATCTCGACCTGTACCCGCGCGACGGCAAGTACAACCACTTCGCGCAGTTCGACGTGATCGGCGGCAAGCGGCTTCCGAACGGCATCTATCGGCGGCCGGTCGCAGCATTGGTCTGCAACTTCACCCCGGGCGCGCCCAACGAGCCTGCGCTGATGACTCACGACGAAGTCGAAACATTCTTTCATGAATTCGGCCACTGCATGCACGCGGTGCTGACGCGCGCCGAGCATGGACGCTTCGCCGGTGGCTCAGTACCGCGTGATTTCGTCGAAGCTCCGAGCCAGATGTTCGAGAATTGGGCCTGGGATCCAGACGTGCTCGCGATCTTTGCCGCCGATTGGAGCGATCCTTCGCGTGGCGTGCCGGTGGAAACGCTGCGCGCGCTGAAGCAAGCCGACCTCGCCACCAAGGCAGTTTGGTATCGGCGTCAACTGGGCTACGCATCCACCGATCTACGCCTGCACATGGGGCCGGTTGAAGACATCGCCGCAGCCGCCAACCGTGCGATGGCCGAATCTTTCCTGCCGGCGCCGCCCGGCACCTACTTCGCGACCTATTGGGGACACCTCACCGGCTACGACGCCGGTTACTACGGCTACGCCTGGGCTGACTCGATCGCCGCTGACCTCGCCACAGCGTTTACGCGAGCGCCGGAGGGTTTCCTGGACGCGCAGGTCGGCATGCGCTTGCGCCGCGAGATCTACGAACCCGGCGGTTCGCGTCCGGTCGAAGACTCGGTGCGTGCCTTCCTCGGCCGACCTTCCGACGCGCGCGCCTTCTTGGCCGGGCTCGGCCTCGACGGCTGAGCATTCTTGCGGGAAGATTTCGGCGCCGGATCAGGATCCGGCGCCGGTTCGGCGAGGTCGCAGGCCATCCAGCCTGCGGGCGGCGGTTTTTCCTTCAACTCCAAAAGGAAGCGGGAAGGAAAACGCACGGCGAGTCGCCCACGCAGAGCGCGTTGGCGGCAAAAGGTGATCATCAGCGAGCGCTTGGCGCGCGTGACCGCCACGTACATCAGCCGCCGCTCTTCTTCGACGCCGCCTTCCAAGGCGGAGCGCCGGTGGGGGAGGATGCCCTCTTCGCAACCGACCAGCCAAACGCGCTCGAATTCCAAGCCCTTCGCGGCGTGGATGGTGGACAGCGTCACCGCGTCCTGCGGTTTCTGCTCTTGAGAACTCGCGTTCTGTTCGCCGCTGCGCAATGCCATTTCGTCGAGGAAATTGCCCAGCGAGGCGCGCGCGCCGTGGTGGCGCTCGTGCGCGGAAGCCGCGTCGAGAATTTCGAGCGCGCCGTTCCAGCGCAACTCTTGCGCTTGCCGTTCGGGATAGCAGCGTTCGACCTCATCGCGATAGCCAACCGCGTCGATCAGTGCTCCCACGACTTGCTGCAAGGAGTCGCCGGCCTTGACTGCGGCGCGGGCGCGCGTCAGCGCCGTCTGCAGCGCGCTCCAGCCGCGCGCAGCGGCGGGCGCGAGCGTGCCCTCGGCAGCGGTGTCGGCCAGCACGCGGGCGGCATCACGGCCC
>JAQBVK010000262.1 GCA_027623585.1 Planctomycetota bacterium | reverse complement strand
CTAAAGCGATGATGCTCCTCACTCCTCTGCTGCTTGCGCTGCCCGCCGTTCCGGCCGATCAAGACCGCATTGAGCGCGCGGACGGACGCACCGTCACCGGCCACCTCGTTGCGGCCACGCTCACGGAAGTGAGTTACTCCGGCAGCGACGGCAAGGAAACCAAGCTCGCGGCCGCGGACGCGATGGAGGTCGAACCCGCTCCGGCCACCGACCTGATGCGCAGCGGTGAGCGCGAATGGGTCAAGCACGATTGGGCCAGCGCCGCGAACGCTTTTTCCGCCGCGGCCAGCGAAGGCGGCGACACCACCTGGTTCGCAAGTTGGGCCGGACTGCGCCACGGTGAAGCCTTGCTCGCTTGGGCTCGCGCCGATCGCGCGAAGGCCGGCGAAGCCGCCGCAGCGATGCGCACCTGGGCGGAAGCGAACGGCGATTCCTTCTGGCTACCGCGCGCCCGGCTCACGCAAGCTCGCGCACTGATGCTCGCTGGCGACGGCGAGGGCGCGGAGAAGTTGCTCACCGAGCTCCTGACCTTGGTCTTCGACAAAGGCCTGGCGAAGCACCTCGAGTTCGAGATCAACCTCGAGCGCTGCCGCGCCTTCATGGCGTCCCGTCAAGCTTCGGTCGCCGAGGCCCGCCTGCGTGACCTCGTCACCAAGGATCCCCCCGCCGACTCACCGCGTGGCGTGCGCTCGCGCTTGCTGACGCTGCGCGGCCAGTCTCAAATCCTGTTGGGCGAGGCCATCGGAGCCGTGAGCGGCGCCAAAGCCGCTGCCGAGTATTGGGAGGGCCTCGCGCGTGATGCGCGCGCCACCACCGACGTGCGCGCCGCCGCGCTGACCGGTCTCGCCAACGCAGCGATCAGTGAGGGCCGCCTGCGCGACGCTCAAATCCAGCTCGCGGAAGTCGTCGCCGTGCTCGACGCAAGCCAAGAAGTGCGCGCCCGCGCCTTGTGGGACCTGCACACCGTCACCGAGAAACTCGGTGACCATCCTGTGAACTCGCGCACCTACCTGGAGCGCATCCTGCAGGAGTGTCCCGACTCCACCTGGGCTGAACCGGCCCGGACCAAACTCGGTCACTGATCCGGTACACCGGAGACCGCTAGAATCCTGATTCCTTGAACCCACCCCGGGCGCGGATCCCGGGCGTAAGCACAAACAAAGAACCCATGTCCCGTCTTCGCACTCTTGTCCTTCCCGCTCTTGCCGCGGTGATGACCGCAGGCAGCGCTTCCGCTCAAGACAGCGGCAGCGGCATCTCGTTGATGGATGCCATCAAGGCCTCGGGCGTGATTGGCGCCGTCATCATCCTGATGTCGATTGTGGCGCTAGCCCTCGTCATCGAGCATTTCATCTCCATCAAGCGCGAAAAACTCGCACCGCCGGAACTGGTGGACGAGATCGAGGACTTGTTCACGCAGGGCAACTTCCAGGAGGCACTCGAAACCTGCGAGGCCAACCCCTGCTACTTCACGCGCGTGACCGCCGCAGGCATCCGCAAGATCGGCCACCAGTTCGAAACCATCGAAAAGGCAGTCGAAGAGATGGAAGGCGAAGAATCCATGAAGCTGATGCAGAAGATCGGCTGGCTCTCCCTGATCGCCGGTATCGGCCCCATGATGGGACTGTTCGGCACGGTGTCCGGAATGGTCGGCGCGTTCGGAAAGATCGCCGAAGCCGGTCAGGGCGGCGTCAACCCGGCCGACTTGGCCGGTAGCATCCAGCTCGCGCTGGTCACGACCGTCGAAGGTCTGATCGTGGCGATCCCGACCACCGCCTTCTTCGTTTACTTCCGCAACCGCGTGATGACGGTCTCCCTGGAGATCGGCGCCGTCGTCGAAGACATGTTCGAACGTTTCCGCACCGCCCGCTAGGCCCGGAACCCGTAACCATCCCGCCCGCCGCCCCTAACCAACTCTAGGAACCATGGCCAAGGTCGCTGCAATCGTAGATGTCGAGATCGACATGACGCCCATGATCGATCTGGTGTTCCTCCTGATCATCTTCTTCATCGTCGTGAACGACATGTCGAAGAAGGAACTCGAGGAGTTGAAACTACCGGTCGCCACCGAGGCGGGAAAGGACGTCCCCCCGCCGAACCGGCCGATCCTGAACGTGCGTTGGTACCCGGCGGGCGGCGTACCGGCCCAGGTCATCAAGGACTACGCGCGTTACTACCAGATCCAGATCCCGAGCGACATGGAGTGGTGCGACGTGGTCTACAAGGGCGAAATCCTTTACCACCCGTTGTGGGATCCGCAGGGAAGGATTGACCCGATCCGCAAGACGAGAGCCGACTACTGGTGGAAGCTCTCCGACATGATGAAGGACGTGTTCGTGAAGAACATGCCGATGGTGATGGACGACACGCTCGGCATCGAATTGCCGGACGATCCGATCCTGATCCGGGCGGACCGCAATACGCCGTTCCGCTACATCCAAAAGATGATGGAAGTCTGCACCCGCGACGGGATCAAGATCTGGCGCGTGCAACTGGCGGCTTCCGAAGATCCCAACAAGCCCAAAGCCGAATAGGCAACGAAGCAGCAATCCGCCATGGCCAAGCAGCCCAAACAGATCGAGAAAGTCAAAGGGGACATGACCCCGATGATCGATACGACCTTCCTGTTGTTGATCTTTTTCATCTTGACGCTGAAGTTCAAGATCCTCGAAGGCCGGCTCGATGCAGCGCTGCCCAAAGACATGGGCACCAACACCTCCAAGGTCGAGGAGATCGAGAAGGTGGACGTGCTGCTGTGGGTCTCCGATCCCGGGCAGTTGGTGGACGACGTCAATCCTGCCAACAACAAGGCCAACGGCCTGAAGGTCTACCAGAACCGCATGGTGCGCTACGAGGTCGGCACTCAAGTCTTCCGCAACATCCCCGACCTCGAGCGTTTCCTCGCCACGGTCGCGGACAAGGACGAGACGCCGGTCACGATCGACCCGAAGAAGGACATCATCAACCTAGACGTGATGCTGGTCCTCGACGCGGTGATCCGCCAGAAGTTCAAGAAGGTGTCGTTCTCCGGCACCCAGGAGAACGAGTAGCCGGCTTCCCGGCGGCCCGGCATGGCCGCACCGCCGTTCGTGTTTCCCGACCCCGGCGCAAGCGATCCGCAGGAACTGCGTGATGCGCTGCGCACGGCGGCCGACCGCATCGCCGACCTCCTGAGCGGGGTCGAGCAGCGGCCGATCTTCCCGGCGCATCCGCAGGCACCCGCCGGGGACCTGCTCCCCGAGCACGGCGAAGGGCTCGACGCCTTGTTCGATGACGCTGCGAACTGGGCCGAGCAGAACTCGATCCACGTCGCGCACCCAGGCTATGCCGGACACATGGACAGCGGCGTGGCGATCGCCGGCATGCTCGGCGACTGGCTCGCAAGCGCCATCAACCAGAACTTGCTGGCTTTCGAACTCGCGCCCGGCGCGACCCTGCTCGAGAAAAAATTGATTCGCAGTTTCGCGGATCTGGCCGGCTACGGCGAAGGCGCCGGCGGCATCTTCACGACCGGTGGAACCACCGCAAACCTCACCGCGCTGCTGCTCGCGCGCGATGCGGCCGTGCGCAACTCTTCCCAGTTGGGATTGTCCGGCGAGCATCCCTTGTGCGTGCTGGCCTCGACGGATGCGCACTATTCCGTCGCGAAGGCCTGCGCGGTGCTGGGCATCGGGAGCGAGCGTGTCATCGGCGTG
>JAQBVK010000261.1 GCA_027623585.1 Planctomycetota bacterium | reverse complement strand
GCGCCGAGCAACGCGATGCAGATCCGCTCCTGGTCCACGCTGAGCTCACCGAGCGTGATCAGCGAGACGGAGCGAGAGGCGCCTCGGCCCCGCGCGCCGCGCAAGCGGAGTACGTGCTGGACAACGAACAACTCACGGTGGAAGAGGCGGTCGGGCGCCTCTTCGCTTGGATCGAAGCCAAACGGCTGCGCCAGGAAGCCCCACAAGGGCCGCACCTTCCCCCCGGAGATACTCTTCCCTAATTCCCCAAACCTTCCGCATGGTCTCCAAGGAAACCCTGCGCCGCTACGAACTCGACGATTCTGCCTTGGAGGCGGAACTCGCGAAGATTCTCGGAAGCGGCGTACAGACTGATTACGACAACCTGATCGCAGAGCGCACCGGCGACGTGCCGCGCGACGCGATTGTTCCCGCCACCGTCCTCAAGGTGGACGAGGAGCGCCACCAGGTGCTCGTCGACATCGGCGGAAAAGCCGAAGCCCCGATCTCGCTGAGCGAGTTCGAGGACGAAATGCCCGTCGTGGGCCAGAAGATCGAGGTCTTCTACCGCGGCGACGATCGCAACACCAACGTGCCGGTGGTCTCCAAGCGTGAGGCCGACCGCGAGCGTTCCTGGGCCAAGGTGGTCGGCGTCTACGAAGTCGGCGACATCATCGAAGGCGAGGTCAAGAAGATGATCAAGGGCGGCCTCCTGACCGCCGTCGACGGCGTGCTGGTGTTCATGCCGGCGAGTCAGATCGACATCCGCCGCGTAGCGATGCCGACCGATTACATCGGTCGCACGATCCGCGCCAAGATCGTCAAGATCGACGAAGAGCGCAAGAACATCGTGGTCTCGCGCCGGCAACTCCTCGAGGAGGAGCGCGCCGAGAAGCGCGAAGTGCTGCTGCGGGATCTGGCCGAGAACCAGGTGCGCAAGGGCGAGGTCAAGAACATTGCCGACTTCGGCGCGTTCGTGGACCTCGGCGGCATCGATGGCCTGCTGCACGTGACCGACATGTCGTACGGGCGCATCAAGCACCCGCGCGAAATGCTCAAGATCGGCGACGTCATCGAAGTCATGGTGATCGGCATCGACCGCGACCGCAACCGCGTCGCGCTGTCGCTGAAGGCGCTGAGCAAGGATCCGTGGGCCGAACTCGCCGAGCGCTTCCCGATCGGCACGGTGCACAAGGGCCGCATCGCGAACATCGTTTCTTACGGCTTGTTCGTCGAGTTGGAGCCGGGCGTCGAGGGTTTGGTGCACGTCAGCGAACTGTCGTGGACTCAGAAGAACCCGAACCCCGAGGGTCAGTTCGAGAAGCGCGACGAGATCGAGATCTTCGTCAAGGCGATCGACCTCGAGAAGAAGGAAATGTCCCTCTCGGTGCGCGAAGTCGAAGGCAATCCGTGGGACCGCATCGCCGAGCACTACGCTCCCGGCACGGTCATCGAGGCAACGGTCAAGAACCTGGCTTCCTACGGCGCATTCGTCGAGATCGAGGAAGGCATCGACGGCCTGCTCCACAACACCGACTTCCACTGGACGCGCAAGATCCAGCACCCGAGCGAGATCGTCAAGAAGGGCGACCGCATCCAGTGCGTGGTGCTTGCGGTGGACAAGGAGAAGCAACGCATCTCCTTGGGCATGAAGCAGCTCACCAAGAACCCTTGGGAGGACTACATCCCGGCGCACTACCACGTCGGCGACCTTCTCAATGGCTCGGTGACCAAGCACATCCCGGCGGGTTGTTTCGTGAAACTCGAGGAAGACCTCGAAGCCTTCATGCACTACTCCTCGCTGCCGCACGAGTGGCACGAGGCGCCCTCCGAGCACTGCATCCCGGGCCTGCGCATCGAAGTGCGCGTGGTGCGCGTGGACTGCGGCGAGGAGCGGATCGGTCTCAACTTTGTGCACGCCGAGTACCCCGAGAACGAGGCGGTGCGCGCTGAGTGGACCGAAGCCAAAGCCGCGAAGGAAGCCCGCAAGGCCGCCCGAGCCGCCGCGAAGGCCGCAAAGGATGCGGACGCTGAAGCAAGTGGCGAAGAAGATGCTGAGGAGAAAACCTCTGAGGATTCCAACGCTAGCGAGGCAGATGTCACGCCGGCCGAAGACTCCGATCCCACCGACGCTTCGGCGCCCGCCGAGGATTCGGTGCCGGAGGCTCCCGCCCCGGAGACGGCTTCCTGAGGAAGGAGCGAGGATGAGAGCGGCCGCTCCCTTCCTCGCGTCCAGTCCATTCGTTCTGGCCGTGGCGAGCCTCGTTCTCGCCACGGCTTGTTCGTCCGAACCGGTCGATCTCGGACCGGAGCCGGGACCTCCGCAAGCGGAAGTATCCGGACCGACGCCGGTGTTCAGCGCGGACCCGCTCGCATTCGCGCCCGAGGCAGTTCCGGGAGTGACGGACGGTCAAGATCCTTCGGCCCCGCCCGTCTTCTTCTCAGAAGACCCTCTGGCCGGCGCGCCCATGGCGGCGCTTGAAGGCTTCGAACCCGGCGCGAGCGTGATGCGCGAGTCCAATGCGCCGGCCGAATCGGAGTTCGACGGCGATCTGATCGAGCGGAACAGTGAGCTCGCCCTTGCAGTGCTGCGGGCGCGCTTCCTGGCGGAGGAGATGGGGCGCACGTCCGAAGTGCTGATTCCTGAAGGTCCCTTCACCTTCGGCGAACTGGTTCCGGTCCGGTTCCGCTTGCGCAATCCGATGGGTGAGACCGTCGAACTTCTCCCGCCGCCGGAAGGGCTCGCCCTGGTGTTGACCTGGGAAGCCGAACGCTGGCTGCCGATTGGCGGGCACGACGTGTTGCAACGCACACGCTGGTACCGGCTGGCCGATTACGTGCGGCTGGAGTCCGATGAGACCTACGAAACGAGGACCGAGATCCCGCTCGAAATCGACGGCGACCCAGGCGCACTGTGGCGCGTGCGCGTGAGCGCGCGCCTGCATTGCGGTGGCGCCCTGCTCGGCGATCGTCAATTACCGGTGCATCGGGTGGACTATCGGGGCTCTTCCTTGCACGCCTTTCCGCCCGGCTGGCGTGAACTGACGGTGGAGCCTCTGGCTGCGCTGCAGAAGGTGCTGGGCTCCGCCGACCGCGCGGCTGACCGCCACGTTCTGATCGCTACCGCCTTGTTGCGGGGCGAGGATCGATATCGGGGCCTCAACGAGTTACTCGACTGTCTGGAGCAACCGGCCTCGCGGGAGCGCGCCCTGACCGCGGTGTCCGCACTGCAATGGCTGACTCGGCTGCCCCTGGGCGATCTGCCGGAGAACTGGATTCGGTGGCGCCACGACAGCACAGTGGCGTCCGCCCCGCGATGAGTTTGCTCGCCGCCCTCGACCGTCTCGCTTCGGAAATCGTGACGCGTCCGCAGTTGGAGAAACTGCTCGCGCGCTCCCAGCAAGAGCGTCGGCCGCTGCGCGTGAAGTTCGGCATCGATCCGACCTTCAAGGACGTGCACCTCGGACACGCCGTGCCGATTCGAGTGCTGCGCCGCTTTCAGGAGGCCGGCCACCTGCCGGTCCTGATCCTCGGCGACGCCACCGCGCGGCTGGGCGATCCCACCGGCCGCAACGACCAGCGGCCGCCGCTGACCAAGCAGGAAGTGGAGGCCAACGCGGCGACCTATCTGGAGCAGATCGGCTTGATCCTCGATCTCGATCCCGCGCGCTGCGAAGTGCGCCGGAACTCGGAGTGGTTCGAAGGTATGGGCTTCTTCG
>JAQBVK010000260.1 GCA_027623585.1 Planctomycetota bacterium | reverse complement strand
CCGGCGGCGACAGCAGGTTTATCCGCGCGGGCAGCCGCATCTACATGGGCGACGCCGTGGTGACCGGCGACAAGAGCTTTGCGGTGATTGTATTCCGGGACAATACGCGCATGGTCGTGCAGTCGCGCAGCCACTTCATCGTCGACAGCTATTATTACGAACCGCAGGAAGAAAAACCCAGCGCAATCTTCCGGCTCGTGCGCGGTGGCCTGCGCGCGTTGACCGGCCTGGCGGCACGACGCAACCCGAGCGGCTTTCGCGTTTCGACCAGTACGGCGACCATCGGCATCCGTGGCACCGGCTTCGATGTCGTTGCCGACGCCGAATGCGAAACCGGTGCGGCCACTTCGGGAGCCGAAAACGCCAATCCGGAAGACTGCAGCTATGTCAGCGTTTGGCAGGGCAGCGTCGATGCGAACGGTACTGACCTCAACACCGACGAAACCGCTTTCGTCGGCGACGCCGACGGCGAGGCTGTCAAGCTTGAACAGACACCCGCTTTCATCGCCAACAACGACGCGCCGCGGCCGGACCAGTTCGATGTCGACCTTGAGGAACTGTTTGGCGTCGAGCCGCCCGAGGCCGGAGATCGAGGGATCTATGTCGCAGTGAACGACGGCGAAACCTTCGTCATAACGCCGGCCGGCGAGGTTGCGATCACGCGTGGCGAGGCGGCACACGTGGACCCGAGCTCAGGCGACATAACCCGCCTGTCCGGGCAGCCGCTGTTTCTGCTGAACGATCCGTATCCGACGCCGTCGCGCTTCGATGAGGAAATCGAGCGTGCGTTCAACCTGTTCGGCGATGACCTCGAGGGGTTCAAGAACCGGGATACGCTCGAATGCAAGATCAATTGATTTATCCTGAAACGCGGCGCACTGCGCCAGCGCGGGTGCGGCCGGAGGCCGTTCATGCGCACCTTCACGCCACATAGCATCGCAACAGAACCGCTCGCGCGATAAGCAATAACAATTGCGAGCGTTTGCCCATGGAGCACGGATGGCGGCTGTCGCTGTAAACCGACGGCACTGCCTCGCCGAGTCTGAGCCGCGTGGAGCGTAAAGCTCTGCGTTGATGCGGACAGCCAAGGGTTTGGCTGCCCCAGAGGGACAAGGGCAATACGCACGCTACCGAACAATTCAGTCGCCGTTCTGTTGTGCAGTTTTGTGATCTGCGCTGCGGTCGCGGCTGCGCCGCTTTTTACCATCGAAAGCTTCGAACTGGTAGGCGACAGCCCGCTTTCCGCGGCTGAAGTCGAATTCATTCTGCGGCCCTACACCGGTCCGCAGGACAGCCTCGTGGGTGTCGAGGACGCGGCCGAAGCACTCGAGAACGCGATCAAGGCTCGCGGCAGCTATTTCCATCGTGTGATCGTGCCGCCACAACGTGCGGCAGCAGGCGTGTTCAAGCTCGAAGTGATCACCTTCGGTATCGACGAAATATCGATCGAGGGCAACGAGCACTTCGATGATGAGAACATTCTCAGAAGCCTGCCTGCGCTGAAACAGGGCGGTGCGCCAAACAGCCTCGAGATCGCGCGCTCGCTACAGTTGTCTAACCTGCATCCTGCCCGCCGCGTGGCGGTGTTCATGCGCGAAGCGGATGGCGGCGGCAGGCTCGCGGCGAACGTGCGCGTGCGCGATTCCAGGCCGCTCGTCGCCTTCGGATCGATCAGCAACACCGGCGACGAACCGACCGGCGTTTCGCGCGTTTCGCTCGGGATCCAGCACAGCAACCTGTTCAATCGCGATCATGCGCTCACGCTCAGCTACACGACTTCGCCGGAAAACCTGAGCGGTGTAAAACAATACGGCGCGTTCTATCGCCTTCCCGTGTATTCGATAGGCGGAGAATTCTCGGCCTACTACACCCACTCGGAGATCGACACCGGCCGGGTCGCCGACGCCTTTGACGTCAGCGGGGCCGGCGATTTTGCCGGCTTCAGTTACCGGCATGTCCTGCAACCGAAGGGTAATTACAACCACTCGCTATCCGTTGCCTTCGATGACCGCCTGTTTGAAAACAATACGACTTTCGGCGGGCAACCCATCGGTGTCGACGTACGCAGCCGACCGTTGACACTCGGCTACAGCGGGCGTGTTGAATCGGGACACGAGCGGCGTGGGTTTTATTTTCGGTACGCGACCAACCTCGGCTCCGGCGCGAATAATACGGACATCGCCTACCTGCAGAACCGCTTCGGCGCAGACGAGAACTGGTTCGTATTGAGATTCGGAGCCGATATAGAGCAGCCATTGCCCCGCGACTGGAGTTTCAAAGCACGCGTGACGGGTCAGCTCTCGCCCGACCTCCTGATTTCAGGGGAACAATTCGGTCTCGGTGGCACCTACTCGGTGCGCGGTTTCGAGGAGCGCGAGGTCAGCGGCGACAAAGGCGTACAGGCGACTGTGGAGGTATACACGCCAATGCTGTTTGAGAGCGTCCAATTGCTCGCCTTCCTCGATACCGGATTGATCGTGCCCGCCTCGGCCGACAGGACCGGCATCGATAGCGAGGCGCTGGTCAGTGCGGGCCTGGGGCTGCGTTGGTTCTGGCGCAGTTACGTGGGCGTGAGCTTCGACGCCGCCTATGTGATCGAGGGTAACGACCTGCTGTTCTCCCAGGAGAAAACGCGCTCCGATACGCTCGACTTTCACGGCAGTCTGTTCGTACGTTTCTGACGCAGGGCACTCTCGAACTTACGCGGAGGTCGGTGGTTCAAGCCCACCTATAGCCACCACTACTTCCCGATCTTGCCCAGAAACTCGGCGATCAAGTTCTCCGGTGCTTTCACAACGTGTTCGCTGGCCGGAAACTTCCTGCTGCGTACCTCGTCGATGAATTCCGCAAAGCCGGCGACACGTTCGCGCTGCATGTCCTGCTTCATTTTGTAGATGTTGCGGTACTGCTTGGAGTGGCGCGGGTAGGGCGGGGGGTTGTTGCCGAGAATGTCTTCGGCGAACAGGAACTGGATGTCGCCGCCGCTGCCGCCGCCAATGGACGAGGTTATCAGGGTCGTGCGCTTGCTGATCTCGGCGAGCAGGGCTTCCGGCACGACTTCGACTTCGACGGCATAGGCGCCGGCGCGCTCCAGCGCCTTGATTTCCTGGTAGATCAACAAGGCTTCGTCGAGCGTTTTGCCGACCGCGCGCAGCCCGCCTGTCCAGGTACTCTTGCGCGGCACCAGGCCGGCGTGGCCCTGCACCGGGATGCCGGCTTCGGCGGCGGCTTCCACGAAACGCGGACTCCACTGGCACATGATGGCGTCGGCGCCAAGCTTCATGGCCTGGTAGCCGATGCGCACGGCCTCTTTCGGACTGGCGGCGGCCACCAGGGGTACGGAGAACGCCATGAAGGTGTTCGAGGCGGCTTTGCGAATCGCCGCGGCGGGTTCCGGTTGGGCCGGATCGAAACGTACCTTCAAGGTGTCGATGCCGGCTTCTTCGGCGGCTGCAGCTTCTTCCGGTGTGAACGGCAGCGTTTCAACGAGTACGCGTTTACCTTTTTGATCGCGCAGACCTTTGACCGTGTAATTGCGCGTGCCATAGACGCCGCCAAGCGACATCACGCGGGTCAGCCCGCGATCGCCTGCGTCCCGGGGTGGAATGCCGCCGTCACTTTTTACGTGGTCAGCCATACGCGAGCCCTCGGGTCGGAAATCGAGGACAGTTTACCCGTTGTCTTCGAACCGATCCGGGTAAACCGCCCTCGCA
>JAQBVK010000259.1 GCA_027623585.1 Planctomycetota bacterium | reverse complement strand
GAACGGCGGGCTCTGCGGAGCCCGCCGTTCGCGTTTTCGGCGGGAAGCCTAGAGCGGCGAGATCAGCAGCACGCCACAGCCTGAGACGGCGCGTACCGAACTCGAAGACCGGCTGCTCGCTCGCGGCTTGCGCCTCGGCTCCGTCGCGTGGTTCCACCAGAGCGACGAGACCTTCCGGGTGTTCGCGCAGCCAATTCCTCATGCCGATCGCGCCGGGCGGATCCGCGATCGGTGCTCGAAGCCGGCTGAGGAAGTGGAACTGCCCGTGATAAGCCATGCCGAAGAGCGCGACTTCGCGGCCTTCACGCTGCGCGTTCGCCACGGCATCAGCCGCCGGCTGCAGCGTCCAGCGCGTTCCCCAGCCGAGGCTGAAACCGAGGTTCACGAACAGAGCGAGCAGCGGCGCCGCGAGCGCCCAGCGCGCGATGCGAGCGGGCGGCTCATGAGATTCGCGAAGCAGGCGCACGGCAATCAGCAACGCGGCTGCGGGCAGCAAGGGCAGCAGGTAGTGCGGCTGTTTGCCGCTGATGACTGAGAACGCAATCAGCCCAGGGAGTACGACGGCGAGCGCGAAGCGCGAGATCGCGCGCGGCGTCGCAATGGAACCGCGGCGCCACAGGCGCGGCCACACCATCCATGGCATCAGCATCGCCGGGAGGACCGGGAGGTAGAACCAGAGAGGCTGCGCGTGCGCGAAGGAATCACGCACGCGGCCGGCGGTTTGGCCCCACAAGATCGCGTTGCCGTACTCAGCTCCTCCGGCGCTCGCAGCAGGAAGAGCCCACGCGAGAGCGATCGCGCTGCCGGCGAGGGCTGCGGCGGCGAGGCCGAGCCACCGTGCGCCTGCGCGTTCGCGCGCGCCGCTCCACCACGGATGCAGCAGAGCAGGTGGAAGGATGGCGAGCAGTGCGGCCGGTCCTTTGGTCAGCAGCGCGGCGCCGAGCCCGAGCGCGAACCAGCTCCAGCCGGAGAGTGGCGCGGGCGCCGTGCCGCCAGGGGGGGGGACGGCGCGGACCAGCCCCAGCCACGCGATCAACACGCCGACGCTCAGCCAGAGATCGAAGGCGAGGAACCCGGAGTAGACCTGGACCGCGAAGCTTCCCCCGAGCACGAGCGCCGCAACGCGCGGTAGGCGCGGTGATTCCGGAGCGAGCGCGCGCGCGAGCCGCGCGGTGAGTCCGATGGTGAGGAGCGCCGCCACGGCTTGCAGCGCGCGCGCCGCGAGCAGACTCGGACCGAAGGGAAGCCACGCGATGCGCCATAGCCAGAACATCAACGGCGGCTTGTGGGCGTAGGCTTCCCCGTTGAGCAGCGGCACCAACCACGCGTTGCCGTCGTGCATTTCCCACGCGACCGAGAGGTAACGCAACTCGTCGGGCGTGAGCGGGGGGCGCAGCAACCAAACGGCGGCGAGCGCCGCAGCCCAAGCGAAGGCAAAGATGCGCGCCGTTTTCATTGAGTCGGAGGCGGCGCTTGCATCTCGCGCCGAATCAACCACAGATTGCGCGCGTAGATCAGAAAGCCGAAGGATTGTCCGGCGATGAAGACCGGATCCCGTCGGTAGATCGCATACGCGAGCACGATCGCGGCGCCGCCGATCGAGAACCACCAGAACGCCACCGGCATCACGCTGCGGCCGGCTCGTTCCGACGCCAGCCATTGCACCAGGAAGCGGCAAAAGAACAGCGCCTGCCCGCCGAAGCCGATGCCGACCCAAATCATCTCCGCGGTGCTCATTCGATCTCCTCCACGCGCGGCAGTCGGTTGCGCTTTTGCAGCCAGCGCATGCCGAGCAGGTCGCCGATGCCCGCCAAGGCGCGCCCCCAGGTGCCGTACTTGCTGCGTCCGCGCGCGCGCGGGCGGTGGCTGACCGGGATGGAGAGCGAGGTGCCGCCGGCGCGCCGCATCAGCGCGGGCAGGTAACGGTGCTGATGGTCGAACCACGGGAGTTGGAGATATGCCGCGCGGCCGAACAGCTTGGTGCCGCAGCCCGTATCCGGCGTGGCGTCGCCGAGGAGCCTGGCGCGCAAGCCGTTCCCGAAGCGAGAGCTGAAGCGGCGCCAAGCGTCGTCGCTGCGTTCGACGCGGTGACCGATGGCGAGCCACGGATCGTCCGGGCGCAGTTCGTGCGGGCGCGCATTCCAGAACGCCGGAAGATCGGCGGGGTCGTTCTGCCCGTCTCCGTCGAGCGTTGCGATCCACGGATGGCGCGCAGCGCGCACGCCGCTGCGCAGCGCGGCGCTCTGGCCGCAGGACTCGGCGTGGCGAATCGCGCGCAGCCGCGGGTCGCCGTGGCGGAGTTTGCGCAAGAATTCGGCGGAGCCGTCGATGCTGCCGTCGTCCACCACCACGATCTCGTGCTCGATCCCGGCGAGCGCCGTGTGGGTCTCGGCGATCAGTGCGCCGAGGTTTTCCACTTCGTCCCGCGCCGGGATCACCACCGAGAGCATCAGACCGCGCTGCCGGATTCTTGACGCAGTCGCGCCGCGTCCGCGCGCACCTTGCCGAGCAGACGCTCGATTAATGCGTCGCGGCGCTCGAACAGGCGGAAGCCTTCATCGCTGCGCAAGTAGCCGCGAGCTTCGGGGTGCCGTTCCAGCAGCGTCGCCTCGCCGAGTTCTTCGCGCAGCCGCGTGAGCCGCGCGCGTTTGTCGAGCAAGGCCTTCGCGAGAATCGGCATCACGATCGAGTAGTCGCAAGTGAACGACTCCGTGGTTTTCTTGTAGTGGTCCTTGTCGACCTTGCCCCAAGTCACGGCTTCGGCTGGCGGGCAAGAGGAGAGCGATCCGTCGGTCACGGGCGCAGTGGTGATCTGCACGTCGTAAAGGTAACCGCGGATGCCTTCGAATCCGAACACCTGGCCGAGCGCGGGCTCCGGCTGCAGGTTGAAGTTCTTGGGTACGCCGCCGCCTAGGATCAAGGTGCCGAGATTCTTCGCCTCGGATTCGAACAGCCCCCAGTGGTGGTAGGCGCAGGATTCGAAGACCTCGGCGTGCAGATCGAGGTCGAAGGCGTAGTCCCCGCCGAGCGCTTCGCGCAGCGCCCAGAGCTTGACCGAATTCAGGAACACCGAGCCATCGGCGGGCGCACCGACGAAGATCGGAATCGATTTGCGCGCACACAAGGCGAGCAGACCTTCGCGCGCGCCGCGTTCGCGCTCGGCAGATGCAAATTGCCGGCCGAGCAGGTTGCGGAACTCGCAGCCGGTCATGCGGCGCTGGAACTCCGGGCGGCGCAGCAGGTTGCACAGCCAGGCATCGGTGTCGAGCAGCACCGACTCGGGGAAACCGACGTCGGTGATGCGAATGATTTCTTCATCCCGCAAGGCGCCGTCGTCGCCGAAGATCGGCACTTCCCTGAAGTCGTCCTCCGAGACGCTGCTCAGCGCGCGGTGCCCGTCGTGGTAACAGATCGCATCCGTGACCGAGATCCACGCGAACCAACCGGAGTCGAGCAAGGGGTTCAGCCAGGCGTAGTGCTGGCCGCTGGCGGTGACGGGGCCGCTGATCGCGAGCGTCATCGGCAAGCCCTGGCCGATCGCTTCGTCGAGCAGGCGCCAGACGCGCCGCAGGTAGCCGCCCCCGAAGGACGGATAGCTGCCCTCGAGCAGGTGATCGAGATGGCGGGCTTCGCCGACCGGGCGATGCACCAGGGCTTCGCCGGATTGCCCGCAATGCGAACGCGGCGCCGGATCCTTGCGCGTGGCCATGGGCGGATTCTAGCCCG
>JAQBVK010000004.1 GCA_027623585.1 Planctomycetota bacterium | reverse complement strand
CAAGCGGCTTGCATGATCCGCTCGAGACGGCGGGCGCTTTCTGCCGCGAGCACGATCTCTGGTTTCACGTCGATGCCGCCCACGGCGCGAGCGCGCTGCTCGCGCCGGAGCTGCGAGGTCGACTGCGAGGGATCGAGCAGGCGGATTCGGTCGTCTGGGACGCGCACAAGATGCTGCAGACCAGTTCGCTCTGCGCGGCGGTGTTGGTGCGCCGACCCCAGCATCTGGAGGCGGCGTTTCGCGCCGACGCGTCCTATCTCGGCGATCCTGATGCAAGCTCCGACGAGGACGACCGCGATCCGTGGACGCGCACGCTGGAGTGCACGCGACCGGTCCTCGCGCTGAAATTATTCCTCAATCTCGCCGCGTACGGCGAAGGCGGCATGGGCGAAAGGGTGGCTGCTCTCTACGGCGCCGCGCGCCGCTTCCACACCGTGCTGTCCGCTTTGCCGGAAGTGGAATGCCTGGCCGAGCCGGAGAGCAACATCCTCTGCTTCCGAGTCGGCGGCGCGGAGATCGATCAATCCGCACTGCGCCGGAAGATCCTTGCGGAAGGCTCTGCCTACCTGACCCAGGCCACGATCCACGGCCGCGTCTGGCTCCGGCTCACGGTCATGAATCCGGCGAGCGCCGAAGTCGACGTGCGAGCATTGGCCGAGCGCCTCCTCGGTTTCGCCCGCTCGGAATCGCGTCACGCCAACTCCTGAACTCCGAACACAACCACCATGAATGCCTTTCTCTTGATCCCTCTCGGCCTGCTCGCCTCCGGCGCGCTGCTTGCCCCGTCCTTCACTTCCGAGGCCGAATCGTCTCCGAGCACGGCCGAGGCGGTTTCTGCGACGACCTGGAAGGTCGATCCGACGCATTCAACGGTCGGCTTCCGCATCCAGCATGCCGGCGCCTCCTGGTTCCACGGCCGCTTCAACGAACTCAGCGGCGCGGTCGTGTACGACGCGGACAAGCCGGAAGCGAGCTCGATCCAGTTCGAGATCACGGCGGCGAGCGTGGACACCAACAGCGCCAAGCGCGACGACCACTTGCGCAGCGCGGACTTCTTCAACGTGAAGGTGAACCCGAAAATCAGTTTCAGCAGCAGCGCGGTCAAGGCGGCTGGCGAGAACAAGTTCGCGGTCAAGGGCACGCTGTCCTTGCACGGTGTCGAGAAGGAGATTGAAATTTCGGCAGCGTTCACCGGCGCCGGATCGATGCAGGGCAAGGACGTGGCCGGCTTCGAGGCGGAGTTCAGCATTCCGCGCAGCGAGTACGGCATGACCGCGTATCCGGGCGCGCTCGGTGAAGACGTCCGCGTGCGCGTCTCGATCGAGGCGATCAAGCAGTAACCAATCCGAATGCCGCTCGAGCATCTGCTGCGTTACGCCGTTGGAGTGCCTCTGCTCGCAGGATTTCTGCTGGCAGGGGTGCTGCGGCTGCGTTCCGGCCCGCGTTGGCCGGTCTGGACCGCGTGGTTGTTTGGAGCCGCGCTGCTCGGCGCTCTCGCATTCAATCCCAATTTCTTGGTGAAGGCGCCGTGGAGCTCTGCGGAGGCAGCGCTGCCTTGGGCCGCGCTCGCATGGGCAGGGGTTGCAGCGTGGCCCGGACGCTTTGCTCCGCTGGCCTTCTTGCTGCCTGCGGCGTTCTACTCGTGGCGCACTTTCGTCGACGTTTCCGAATACTACGGTTGGAGCACCATCAAGCTCTGCGCGCTGATCGCGGTGTCTACGGTGGCCGCTGCTGCTTCTGCGTGGCTCGCACGGGAAGTTGCGCGTCGCCATCCCGCGTCGGCTTCCTTGAGCGCCAGTTCCGTGATCGCTTTGGGCGCGAGCGCAGTTCTCCTGCTCGGGCGCACTGCGAAAGGCGCTGAGTTCTGTGGAGTGCTTGCAGCGCTGCTGGGCTTGCCCTTGCTGATGGCGTTCCGCGCCGGCCGCTCCGACGACGCTTCGGCCTGGGCCGTTCCGTTCGCGGGCGCGATTCACGCCGTGCTGTTGTTCGGCTTACTTCAGGCCGAAGCGTTGTGGATCAGCGTTGCGCTTTTGGTGGTGCTTGCCCCGGCCGCGGGCTTGATCGGGCTGCGAGATCAAAGACCGCTGCCGCGTGCCGCCGCCGTCGCCTTCGTGACTGGGTTACCAGCCGCCGCAGCGATCTTCTTGGCCTGGTTCAAGGCCGAGGCCGTGTTGTCTCCGGGTGGCGGCGGGCTGCCGTACTGATCCACGACGGAGGCTTCGGGCTACGATGGGACGGAAACCTTCGTCATGACGAGCCCTTACCGCAAGCACTGGACCCTCGACCCGGAGGTCGTTTTCCTGAACCACGGCTCTTACGGCGCGGTGCCGGAGACGATCCAGCGCAAGCAAGAGGAGCAGCGGCGTGAGCTCGAACGCGAGCCGGTGCGCTACATGCGCCACCGCACGCGCCTGATCGACGCCGCGCGCGACGCCGTAGCGGCCTTTGTGGGCGTCGATCCGGCTGACCTCGTGCTGGTGACCAACGCCACCCACGGCGTGAACTCGGTGCTGCGCTCTCTGCGCTTCGCCGATGGCGATGAGTTGCTGGTCACCGACCACGAGTACAACGCCTGCCGCAACGCCTTGAACTTCGTGGCGGAACGGACCGGCGCACGAGTGGTGGTCGCGGACGTTCCGTTCCCGCTCACCTCACCGCAGCAAGTCGTGGACGCGATGCTCGCGAAGGTGACCGATCGCACCACGCTCTGCCTCGTGGACCACATCACCAGTCCCACCGCGCTACGGCTTCCGATCGAGCAGTTGGTGCCCGCGCTGCAGGAGCGCGGCGTGCGTGTGCTCGTGGACGGCGCCCACGCACCCGGCCAGATCGAGTTGGACTTGATGAAGCTGGGTGCGGATTTCTATACCGGAAACCTTCACAAGTGGCCGTGCGCGCCCAAAGGCAGCGCGCTGCTCTTCGTCCATCCGCGGCACCGCGACCAGATTCGGCCAACCGTGATCAGTCACGGCGCCAACGCCGACTTCTCGACGCGCTCGCGCTTCCACCAAGAGTTCGACTGGGAAGGGACCTTCGACTTGACGGGTTGGGCAGTGATTCCGGAGACGCTCAGTTTCGTCGGAGGCCTGATGCCCGGCGGATGGAAGGAAGTGATGCAGCGCAACCACGCGCTGGCCCTCCAAGCGCGCGCGCTGCTCTGCGAAGGGCTCGGCACTGAACCGGTTTGCCCGGACGAGATGATCGGCACGATGGCCTCGGTGCGGCTGCCGTCCGATCTTCACTCGAAACTCCAAGCTCGCAGCGTGAGTTTGTTCGGCGAGCTGATCGACCGCTGGGGCATCGAGGTCCCGACGATCGGCTGGCGCGCACCGGTCGGCGAGATGGTGCGCTTCTCAAGCCATTTGCACAACGATCTCGAGGACTATCAGAAGTTGCTGCATGCGTTGCTCGAGTTGCGTAAGGGAGCTTGATGTTGCGCCGCCTCACGTTCATGAGCCTTTGCCTACTGATCCCGGGGCCCTTGCTGGCGCAGGCCGGCGCGGCGCCGCCGCCGGAGTACGCCGAAGGCGTGCAGCTCCTGCAGCAGGGCAAGTTCGACGAAGCCGCCGAGAAATTTCGACTCGTCGTCGAAGCCGCGCCGAACTTCGCCGCAGGTTGGCAGCAGTACGGCTACGCGCTTCACGCCGATGGCCGCCTCGAAGAGGCGATTCCCGCGCACGCGAAGGCGGCGAGCTTCCCGGCCACCGCCGCGACCGGCGCCTACAACCTGGCCTGCGCGCACTCCTTGCTCGGACAGAAGGATGAAGCGTTCGCCGCGCTCGAGCAGGCCCTGGGCGCCGGATTTTCACGCTGGGATCTGCTCGCCTCGGACCTCGATCTCGCGCGCCTACGCGTGGATTCGCGGTGGAAACGCTACCAGGGCATCAAGGTGGACTTCGAGCGTCCGGTGGCCGAGGACGCGCGCGTGCTGCACGCGTGGCATGGTGAAAATGCGGGCGATCAATTCGGATGGGTCGCGATCGGCGCCGGCGACGTGAACGGCGACGGCTGTGAGGACGTGATGACTTCCGCGCCCTTCGCGGCGGGGGAGGCTGGCGCGGCCGCTGGCTACGTCTACCTGTACTCCGGCAAGGACGGCGCGCTGTTGCACCGTTTCGCGGGCGGCACCGGCGAGCGACTCGGCATTTCGGTCGCGGCACTCGGCGACCTCAACGCGGACGGCTGCGATGACGTCGCGGCCGGCACTTTCGGTGAGTGCGCGCGCGTTTGGTCCGGCGCCGACGGTGCGTTGTTGTTGGAACTGCGTGGGGACGAGCCAGGCGCCCAGTTCGGCCGTGAAGTCTCCGCAGCGGGCGACTGGAACGAGGACGGCACGCCGGACTTGTTGCTCTCCATCCCGCTGCACGACGGAGGCCGCGGCGCGCTCGAGGTGCGCTCGGGCAGCGACGGCACTGTGCTGTTCCGCCGCGCCGGAGAAACTCCCGGCGAGAACTTCGCGTCGACGGTTTGCATCGGTGGCCGGGACGGTCTGCGCATGCTCGTGGCCGGCGCCATGAATGCCGGCCCCGGACGACGCGGCCGCGTCATCGTCTTCGACGCTCCTTCCGGGAAAGAACGCTTTCGCCGTGACGCTTCGACCGAGGGCGTCAACTTTGGCCGCTTCTTCAGTTCGGTCCCTGGCGACGTCAACGCCTACGGCTACGACGACGTCTACGCGGTGGATTTCGAATCGAACGCCGGCGGAACGAATAGCGGCGAGGTCGTGCTGCTCTCGGGACTCGACGGAGCGCTGCTGCATCGCTTCGTGGGACAGCCGGGCGACGGCCTCGGCATCGGGGACGCGGTCGCCGGAGACGTGGATGGCGATGGTTGCGCCGATTTGCTGACCGGCGCCTGGAATTGCTCCGACGCGGTTGCCCTGGGCGGCGCGGCCTACCTCTACAGCGGGCGCACGGGCCGCGTTCTGCACAGCCTGACCTGCCGCATCCCCGGCGCGACCTTCGGCTTTGATAGCACGACGCTCGCCGACGTGGACGGAGACGGCAGGCGCGACTGGCTGGTGAGCGCGGCGTGGACCGCCGTCGTCGGCCCGCAGACCGGCAGCGTCTATCTCTTTGCCGGGCGCTAGCGCTTCACGCGCTCGACCCGCCACCCCAACGCGCGCAATCGTTCCACCACACTGTCGGTGCCGACGAAGTGCATGGCGCCGAAGGCGAACATCGGTTCCTGAGCGTCGGGCGCACGCAGGATCCGGTCGACGCGCTCCGCCATGTTGCGGTTGCGCTGCGTGAACAAGGCCTCCCACCAGAGCCGCTGCGCTTCGTCTTCGAGGTCGACTTCCTCCGACTGCAAGCGCACGAGCGCGGCCTCGTCTCCGCGGCTCCATGCAGCGAACAACTCCATCAAACGATTGCGGCCCGCAGCGTGGTCCGCCTCGAGTTGGGTCAGTGCGAGGTCGAGGAGGTGGATTTGCTGCTCCTCGGTGCCGCAAGAAAGCGCGGCGATCTGTTCTTGCACGGTTTCGACCGCGCCGAGCGTCTTTCCAGCATCGCGCGCGCGAGTGCGGAGCACCTCGTCGAGTGGGGGCCCATGGCGGAGCAACTCGATCGCGTCGAGTTGCCCGAGCATCAGCGTGGCCAGCCACGGCCGGAAGCGTTCGAATTCGTTGATGCGGAGTTGTCGCGACTGCAGATGCCCCGCCAGCCGCCGGTGCAAGATCGGGGGCAGCAGATCTTTCAAGGGTTGGGTAGGGGGCAGAGTCCCGGCCTGCTGCACGAAGGCCGCTGCAGCGAGTCCGCCGTCGATCTCGGTGTAGAGCGCGCCGGCCGTTGAGAAGGCCGCCTCCGCCGCAGGGACCAGAATGACTGCGCGCGGTTCGCTCACGTGCATCGTGCCGAGCAGCCAACCGTTGCCGCCCGGGCCTTCCACGCGCCACAGCAGCGCCCCTCCGGCGGCCGCGGTCGAAGGCGACGTCGCCGCACCGCAGCCGGCGAAGAGAAGGATGCCCGCAGCGAGCAGAGGTGAGAGGACAGGGCGCACCTGTCTAGGATCGGCGTTGCTCTACTGTGTGGCAAGCGCGCGAGGCTGCCGAGCGCGAGCGCATGAGGCGGAATTTCGCTCCAGTTCCGGCCTCTGCGTCTATCATGCGCTTTCCGACGGCCGGAACGCCGACATTGCACTGGATACGCACCCCGTGAACCCCGCCCTGCCGAACCTCGGCACCTCCCCTGAGCGTCCTGCGAGCCGGCAAACTCCCGCGGCGGGCACGGCGCGGGGTGCTCCTCACGCCGTCGAGTGGTCCTCCGCGCACTCCGCCGCGCTCTACAACGTGGACGGCTGGGGTCTCGGCTACTTCCGCGCCGCTGAGAACGGCCAACTCTGCGTCGACCCGGATCGGGACGGTAAGGGCGAGGTCTCGCTGTACGAAGTCGTGCAAGGCCTGCGCGAGCGCGGCTACGCGGCGCCGGTGATGCTGCGCTTCTCCGACATCCTGCGCAACCGGCTCGCCGATCTTGCGGGCGCTTTTCAAACCGCGATCACCGCGAACGATTATCAAGGGCGCTACCACGCGGTTTATCCGATCAAGGTCAATCAGCAGCGTCATCTGGTGCAAGAAGTCTTGGCCTACGGCGAAGAGCATGGCTTCGGCCTCGAAGTCGGCAGCAAGCCGGAACTGCTCGCGGTGATGTCGATGACTGCGCAGACCGCGGAGCGGCTGATCATCTGCAACGGATTCAAGGACGACCGCTACATCGAGGCGGTCATCCTCTCGACCAAGATCGGACGCAACATCATTCCGGTGGTCGAAAGCCTGGGCGAACTGCGCCTGATCATCAAGTACGCGCAGAAGTACGGCGTGCGCCCGCAGATTGGCGCGCGCGTCAAGTTGGCGAGCCAGGGCATCGGCCGCTGGCGCGACAGCGCGGGACACCGCGCCAAATTCGGCCTGCTCGTCAACGAGTTGATCGAAATGGTCGACTTGCTGCGCGAGCACGACATGCTCGACTGTCTCAAGTTGCTGCACAGCCACGTCGGCAGCCAGATTCACGAGATCAAGGCGGTCAAGAACATCATCAACGAGCTCGGCCACCTCTACGCCGAGGTCGCGCGGATGGGCGCCGGGCTGGAGTATCTCGACATCGGGGGCGGTCTCGGCGTGGATTACGACGGGACGCAGCGCAGCACCGAGTCCTCCATGAACTACACGCTCGAAGAATACGCGAGCGACGTGGTATTCCGGATCAGCAACGTCTGCCGTCAGATCGGCATTCCCCACCCGCACATCATCACCGAGTGTGGACGCGCGATGGTCGCGTACAACAGCGTGCTGGTGTTCGACGTTCTCGGCCGCACCAGCATCGAATCGGTGGCGCGCGAGGACGTGCGCATCGAGGATTGGAAAGGCACGCAGAAGCCGCCGATTCCGGTGATGGACCTCTACGACGCCTATCGCAACCTCGACGAGCGCAACTACATGGAGCGCTACAACGACGCGGTGCAGGCGCGTGACGAGGCCCTGAACTTGTTCAGCCTCGGCTACTTGGACCTGCAAGGACGCGCGCTGGTCGAGCGGATGTTCTGGTCCACGATGGTGCGCGTGCGCGGTTTCATGCGCGCCGATCAGGAGGATTATCCCGAGAATCTGGATCTCGAGGCGATGCTCTCGGACACTTACTTCTGCAACTTCTCCCTGTTCCAGTCGCTGCCGGACTCCTGGGCCATCGACCAACTGTTCCCGGTGATGCCGATTCACCGGCTCGACGAGTTTCCCTCGCGCAAGGCAGTGCTGGCCGACGTCACTTGCGACAGCGACGGCAAGATCGACAAGTTCGTGTCCTCCGGAGCCCCCAAGGGCATGCTGGAGGTCCACGACCTGCAGGAGGGCAAGGAGTACTACCTCGGCGTGTTCTTGGTCGGGGCCTATCAAGAAACGCTCGGCGACCTGCACAATCTCTTCGGCGACACCCACGTCGCGCACATCTCGGTGGATGACGAGGGCGATTGGTACGTCGAGGAACTGGTGCCGGGCGACACTACGCGTGAGGTGCTGGGCTACGTTCAGTACGAGCCGGAGCATCTGGCCGCGTTTTTGCGGCGCGACTGCGAACGCGCGGTCCGCGAGAAGAAACTCACCGTGCAGGAGAGCCAGGTCCTGGTGCGTTTCTACGAGTCCGGGCTCAACGGCTACACCTATTTGGAGCGCGAAGACCTGCGCGGTTGAGGGCGGTCAGCGTTCTTCTTCGTCCGCCGCGAGCGCCGCCAGGACGGCGGCGGCGGTCGGCGGCGTGAGCGGCACGATCTGCGCGCCGGCGACGTCGTGTACGGCGAAACTTTGGTATTCAAGCCCTGCGTCCGTCTGGATCCAGGTGAAGCCCCAGTCGTCCGGGGCTGGCGCCTTCCCACGCACCGCCAAGAAGATCACGGAGAAGTCGCCTGGATCTTGCAGGTGCAGGCGCAAGCTGCCATCCGCCTCGAAAAACCCTCGGGGCTCTTCGCCCCAACTCATTCCTTCCTCATTTCGGAAGAGTTGCACGCCCGTGATGATGCCGTCGAACTGCGCGGCCGCAGACGGAATCTGCAGCAGCACTTCGAGACCCTTGCGCATCTTGACCTCGATGTCAGGCGTCTGCGCGTCCACGGTCTGCCGCCGGTAGCCGTCGGCGCTGACCACGAGGCGGCTCAAGGGCTGCGGACTCATCACGCTGACTTCGCCATGCCAACCGTGGAACTGCGCGTCGGGCGCTTCCTCGCGCCACACCTTGAACTCGGAGATCGTGGCGCCGTCCTCAGCCCGAACGCGCACCCGGCATCCGTGGAGGCGGCCGCGCAGGTCGATCGGATCGAGGCGCGGATCGGGTGCGGCATCGGGACCGACGGCCAAGCCTTCGACCCGCGCGATGGTGTCGTTTTCCTCCATCGCCCAGCCGGAGCTCACGGTGAGTACGCCGATGCCAGGCCGCAAGCCAACGATGGTGAAGCTGCCGTCCGCGGGATCGAGCGAAGCCCAGTGGCTGCCTTCTTCCTCCATGCCGACCCCGGGGACCAAGAGTTGGATCACCAAATCGTCGAGCGGAATGCCAGGATCCGCGAGCAACTTGCCGCGTAGGGTGCCGCCGGACTCGAGTCGAATGACCAGGCCTCGTGCACCGGGTGAGGCCTCGAGTTCCTTCCTCAAATGTCCGGGAGCATCGGCCAGCAGGCGCAAGCCTTCCTCAGGCGGGACGCCGTAAAGCACGAAGCTCCCATCTTCCTCGCACGCGATCTCGTCGCCGTAGTCCTCCATCCACTGCCCATTGCTCGGATCGTCTTCGTCCCACTGCATCCAACTCATCTTGCAGAGGGTGGCGCCCGCAGTGGGTTTACCGTCTGCGCCCACCACCGTTCCGGCGGCAAGAACCGGTGCTGGGCCCGCGCGCAGATCGCCGACCGAGTTCTCGCCCGCGCGCAGCGGAGGGATCTCGAAACTGACCAGCAGCGCGCCGTCGGCAGCCTTGCCGGCGATCATGAACTCCGCCCTCTGAGGCAGCGGAATCATTTCGGTCGAACGCATCGCCAGGCGGAAGCTTCCATCAGCGCCGGTCGTGAGCTTGCGCGAGCGATTCATGCCGTAGAGGTTCTCCTCGTCAGGAATGCGGAGTTCCGCGATGCGCGCGGCGAGCGGCTGTCCATCCATCGCGAGCAGTCGGCCGGTCAGCACCGGGAACTCGAGCGATTCCTTGAGTACGAGGCGGACGGTTTCTCCCGCTCGCTCCGGTCCGCGGCCGCGCACGTGGGTCGACTCGGGCGCATCGGCGAAGGCCGCGGTCGCTTCGAGATCCATGCCCAAGCCGACGTAGGCAAAGACGGCGACCCCGTTCAGCGTGCGCTCAGCGATGGACTCGAAGCCGGGCAATCCGGGGATGAAGAAATCGTCGTCGTCTTCGGGGCGTTCCCGCGGCTTGGCGAGGAAGACGATCTGGCCGTCCTCCACGAGTGAACCATCGGCGTGACGCGCCTCCACTTCCAGGCGACCGAAGTCCGGCATCAGCAAGCGGATGGGCTCGTCCGGAGGATTTGCCAAATCCAGAGGTGCGGCCACCGGCTGGAGCAGCGGCGCGGTCAGCGCCACGCTGCACGGAAGATTCATGCCCGGCGTGAACGATTCCAGAAACTTCAGGACGTGTTCCATCCTCGCCACGCCGTCGGCCTCCGTTTGATCGCGGAGGAAATCCATCTGGAAGTTCTCGTCTCCGAAGCGGATGCATACCGGCGCGCCCGCGAGCGGCTGCCCCGCCGCGTTGACGACGAGGATGTCCACGCTGCGCGAAGGCGCGAGCGTGAGCTTCAAGTTTCGGTCTTGGCCTGCGGCATCGGAGGTCGGATCCCATTCGGCCAGCGTGAATCCATCCGCGAGTTCCGCAGCGATCAACCCGTGCTCGAGCGGCATCGGCACGCTGACCCTGCCGGCACGATCGGCGTCGTGCGTGACGCCCTGACTCTGCAGCAGTTCCGGCACGCTGATGCCGGTGAGGAACAACATCATCAACTCTTGTTGACGATCCGGATCCGGTGTCAGCACGGTGACCCGCGCGTTGGCCGCCGGGAGCGCCGGTTCACCTCGCACCACTTCGATGTGGAGCCACGGGCCTTTGTAATTCTGTGCGGCGGCTGCGCTACCCGGCGCGGGATCAACGCGCGCCTCACTGCGGCCGATCCCTGGCTCCTGAGTGTTGTTCGGAGCCTCGACCGGAACTGGAGCCGGCTGGGCGGACCCAGCGGAGGCGCCGTTGCTCGCGATCCTCTCCGCGGCGCCAGGATCTGTCTTCGGCGCGTCCTGCTGGAACAGGATGAACAGTGCAGCGGCGATCAGCATCAGCACTCCGGCGAGGAGGATCGGGCGTCGCATCGACTCCAATTTACCTCACTTCACCCGTCGGTTGCGGCTTCCGTCCCTCAACTCGCTACGATTTGCCCTTTGGGGAGATGGGAGAACCCTCACAACGTCCGGAGCTCGCGGAATTGCTCACCCAGCGCATCTTGGTGCTGGACGGGGCCACCGGCACGGAGATTCAAGCCTTCGGCCTCGGCGAGGAGGAATATCGTGGCGGACGCTTCCGAAACTGGGAGTCGCCGCTCAAGGGCAACCACGATTTGCTGTGTCTGACCCGCCCGAGTGTGGTTGCCGCCGTGCACCGCAAGTATCTGGAGGCCGGCGCCGATCTCATCGAGACCAACACTTTCAGCGCGAACGCGATTTCGCAGTCGGACTACGGGCTGGCCGAGTATTGCCGCGAAATCAACGAGGCCGCCGCGCGCATCGCCCGCGCCGAGGCCGATGCAGCAACCGCCGCGGATCCGACGCGGCCGCGCT
Source organism: Planctomycetota bacterium (assembly GCA_027623585.1). Classification (GTDB taxonomy): domain Bacteria; phylum Planctomycetota; class UBA1135; order UBA1135; family UBA1135; genus JAQBVK01. Next base: position 12,269 of record JAQBVK010000004.1, on the reverse strand, counting down.
ACGTGGTCGGCTCGATCGGCCCGACCAACCGCACGGCTTCGCTGTCACCCAAGGTGGAGGACCCCGGCGCGCGCAACGTGAGTTTCGAGGATCTCGCCGCGGCCTACGGCGAGCAAGCGCGCGGTCTGCTCGACGGCGGCGCCGACTTGCTGCTGGTGGAGACCATCTTCGACGTCTTGAACGCGAAGGCCGCCGTGTTCGGAATCGAGGAGGAATTTTCGCGGCGCGGCGCGCGCGTGCCACTGGCCGTGAGTGCCACCATCACCGATCGCGCAGGCCGCACCTTGTCCGGGCAAACGGTCGAAGCCTTCTGGACTTCGATCCGGCACGCGGCTCCGCTGCTCAGCGGATTGAACTGCGCATTGGGACCGCGCGAGATGCGGCCTCACCTCGAAGCCTTGCATCTCGCCTGCGAGGGCTTCGTACTGTGTTACGCAAACGCCGGCCTGCCGAACGAGATGGGCGGTTACGACCTCGGCCCCGAGGAGTTCGCGGCGCTGGCGCGCGAGTTCGCGGAAGCAGGATTCGTGAATTTGATCGGCGGATGCTGCGGCACCACGCCGGCGCACGTGGCGGCGGTGGCGCGAGCGGTGAAGGGAATCGCGCCGCGCGAGCGCAAGGCGCGGCGTCCGCTGCGCCCACGCTGGTCCGGGCTCGAAGAGTTGGAGCTGAGGCCGGACTCGAATCTGGTCAACATCGGCGAGCGCTGCAACGTGGCGGGGTCGCGGCGATTTGCGCGATTGATCCGCGAGGAGCAGTTCGAGCCCGCGCTCGCGGTTGCGCGCGAGCAGGTGGCCGACGGCGCGCAGATGCTGGATCTCTGCTTCGACGAGGCGCTGCTCGACGCGCCTGCGAGCATGCGGCGCTTCCTGCGGCTGTTGGCCTCGGATCCGGAGATCTCGCGCCTGCCCTTGGTGCTCGATTCGAGCCGCTTCGAAGCGATCGAGGCCGGACTCAAGGAATGCCAGGGACGCGCGCTGGTGAATTCCCTATCTCTGAAAGAAGGCGAGGACGAATTCCGGCGCTTGGCGCGTCGCGTGCGCCGCTACGGCGCGACGCCGGTCGTGATGGCCTTCGACGAACGCGGGCAAGCCGATGACACGGCGCGGCGCCTTGAGATTGTGACGCGAGCGCGCGGGATCCTCGCCGACGAGGGCTTCGCCGACGTGGAGATGGTGTTCGATCTGAACGTGTTGGCGATCGGCACGGGCTTGCCGGAGCACGATGATTACGCGCGTTCCTTCCTCGAAGCCTTGCGCGAACTCAAGCAACGCTTCCCCGGCTGTTGCTTCAGCGGCGGCATCAGCAATCTGTCCTTTTCCTTCCGTGGCGCCGAGGACGTGCGCCGCGCTTTGCACAGCGTGTTCCTGTTCCATGCGGTGCGCGCAGGTTTGACGATGGGCATCGTCCACGCCGGCCAGCTCGACTTCTACGACGACCTGGACCCTGCGCTCCGCGCGGACTGTGAAGACCTGATCTTGAACCGCGCGCCGGGCGCCGCCGATCGGATGCTGGCGCGCGCGCAGGCTGAAATGACGGCGACCGCGGAGGGGGGGGGACGCGCGCGCGTCGCTGCTGCGGCGCCCGCCTGGCGGGAGCAGCCAGTGGCGGAACGTCTGAAGCACGCGCTGGTGCACGGCGAGGACGCGCATCTGGAAGCCGACTTGCCGGAAGCCTTGGCTTCGAGCGCCAATGCCTTGGCGGTGATCGAAGGGCCCTTGATGGCGGGGATGGACGTAGTCGGCGAACTCTTCGGCAGCGGACGTATGTTCTTGCCGCAAGTGGTGCGCTCCGCGCGCGTGATGAAGAAAGCGGTGGCGTGGCTAGAGCCGCATCTCGATCGTCGCGCGGACGCCGCGGGCGGACGCGGGCGGGTCTTGCTGGCCACGGTGAAAGGTGACGTGCACGACATCGGCAAGAACATTGTCGGCGTGATCCTGGCTTGCAACGGTTACGTGGTGAGCGATCTCGGCGTGATGGTTCCCGCGCAGAAAATCCTCGACGCCGCGCGCGCGGAAGGCTCGGACGTCGTGGGCTTGTCCGGTCTGATCACACCTTCGCTCGACGAAATGGTTCACGTGGCGGCCGAAATGGAGCGTGAGGGTCTGGAAGTGCCGCTCCTGATCGGCGGCGCGACCACCAGCGCGGTGCATACTGCGGTCAAAATTGCGCCCGCGCGGCGCGCGCCGGTACTGCACGTGCTCGACGCCTCTCGCGCGGTCGGCGTGATGGGGGAATTGATGGATCCGGAACGGCGCGCGAGTCTGGCCGTTGCGACCGCGGAGAAGCAGGAAGAGTTGCGTCGCGCGCGTGCGGCGCGGGTCTTGGACCGCCAACTTCTGCCCCTCGCGGAAGCGCGCGCCCGCGCCTTGCGCCTGGACTTCACGATGGCGGCGACGCGTCCTGAACCGGCGGTTCTCGGCGCGCGCGCGATTCGTGATTGGCCGCTGGAAGATCTGCTGCCGCGCGTGGACTGGTCGCCCTTCTTCGCAGCATGGGAGTTGAAAGGGCGCTACCCGGAGATTCTCGACGATGCCGTCGTCGGTGAACACGCGCGGCGTCTGCACCAAGACGCGCTCGAGTTGTTGGAGCAGATCATGGCGAAGCGTGCGCTGCGCGCGCATGCGGCTTTCGGCATCTTCCCGGCCGCTTCGGAGGGTGACGACCTGGTGTTGTTCGATTCGCGAAACCCCTCGCGTGAACGGGCGCGTCTGCCGATGCTGCGCCAACAGCGCGCGGGGCGCGACGGAAGCTTGAATCTTTCCCTGGCCGACTTTGTGGCTCCGGTCACCACTGGCCTGCGCGATCACGTCGGCGCTTTCGTCGTGACTGCCGGAGACGGCGTCGAGGAGCTCACCGCCGGCTTCCGTGCCGAACACGACGACTATCGCGCAATCCTGACCCAAGCTCTCGCGGACCGCTTTGCCGAGGCATTGGCCGAGCGCCTGCACGAGCGCGCGCGCACCGAGTTTTGGGCCTACGCTCCCGAGGAATCGCTCGACACGAAAGCCTTGATCCGCGAGGACTACCGCGGAATCCGCCCCGCGCCCGGATATCCCGCCTGTCCGAACCACGACCTCAAGGATGACCTGTTCCGCCTGCTCGACGCCGAGCACGCGATCGGTGCGAAGCTCACTGAATCTTGGGCGATCACGCCCACGGCGGCCGTCGCCGGCCTTTGGTTCGCGCACCCGGAAGCGCGCTATTTCGGCATCGGCCGCATCGCCGAGGACCAGGCTGCCGACTACGCCGCCCGCCGCGGCATTCCGCTCGAAACGGCGCGCCGCCGCCTCTCTTCATTGCTCGATTAGCGATGCTCTCAAGGTCTGCTCAGGGCTGAGTGACGTCAGGCCACTGCCCGGGCTCTCGAGCGCCGGCTCCATGAGGAGGTCGCCGAACGAAGCACGCTCCAACGCGCCGAACGGGGAAACGTCGAAGATCGTGTTCAATTCCGAGTCGTGAAGATCCGAACTCCACTGCGCGCGAAAGCGCAATGCGTGCTCGGCCGCGCTCACATCGCACACTAGAAACGAGGCCGGCTGATTTGCGACGAGCGCCGCGCCCGGGGTGGAGTCGCCGAGAATTTCGACCAGAGTGCCGAACACCACCTCAGGTCCGGGTTCCGGATCCGCGCTGTTGCAGGCCGCTGTACCCCACAGCAGCGCGAGAGGGATGAGAGATTGGATGAAGTTGCGCATGACCGGAATCGTGCTTCCACAAGGAACAGCGCAAGAATGGCGGATCGTCTCTCAAATAAAGAGCAAGAGACGCCCCCGCGAAATCACTCGACTTCGTCCGAAATCCGTCTACTCCTGAAGCCACGTCATGGCACGCTGCACATCGTCTTCGTCCAAGCGCAACGACCAGGATCCTCCCGCGTTGCCCACTTCGATCTGCGACAAGTCATGCCTGAGGGTTGCCATGCGGCTCGGGTCCTGCGTGCGCATTAGATGCACCAAGACTTCGTGGGCGCCCAATTCGGTGGCGTGTAACTGCAGTGATCCCGTGGCCTCGGCAAATTGTCTCGGTCGCGTCCACAGTCCGCGCTCGCTGTCCTGGGCGGCGCGCACGTCGATCATCAACACGTAGCCGGCCGGAATGCTGCTCGCGTTTGATACGGTGATTCCCAGCGGCACGCCCGCGCGCAGACTCACCGTGCAATCGTCAGTGACGCCAAGCCGCGTCTCGCGCAAGTAAGCATCGGCCTGAATGATGAGATCCGCCGGCCCGTCGCCAGAAGTAATGAAGACCACGCCGGTGGTGGTGTGGTGAGCGTAGGGACGATCGCCTGCGCGCAGACGAAACACCTGGAAGGCCATCAAGGCTTGTCCATCAGGCCCGAGCGCTCGCACCTCAAACGCGCTGGTGCGTCCGCGAGCGTCGAGTGGTTCGAGGCGAGGATCGTGATTCTCGCCCCCGACCAACAAGACCTCTTCGACGCCGATCAGAGCCTCGTTCGCGTTGCCCAGCGTGAGTTCCACGGCGTAGCGGCCCGGCCGGAGCTCGTCTTGCGCGAAGCTCCCGTCGGCACTCAAGTCCAACGCGCGCCAGCCCCAGTTCGCGTTTGGAGCGAGTGGGCGGAGGCGCACTCGGAACCGTCCTGGATCGGAGCCAGCATCAAGCAATACGCGCCCGCTCAACTGCGCCGCCTCACGCAGGATCACACGCACGCCGGATGCGCCGACGGTCGTCACAGTGCCCTCGCACCACTTGGATTGCGCGTACGCTTCAACGCGGATCTCGTTCGCGTCGCTCGAGGCATGGACCGCGAAGATCCCGTCTGCATCAGCTTCCACGTGCCCGTTCTGAAGATAGTCCCAATACCAAGCGTCGGGGCCTTCTCCATATCGCTCCATTCTTTGGACTTGCACGTTGGCGTGTCCAACGGGCTCTCCGGCTTCGTCTACGACTACGCCACTGACGAGGTAGGGCGGCAGCACCATCGCGATCGCGCCCAGGTCGGTCACTCCCGGTGGCAGGCTGTAATCGAGAGCGACCTCAACGCTGCGCGCTGCCGCGCCCGTGGTGGGTTGCTCGCGCAAGACGAGTTTTCGACTTGCGCCCGCCGCTAAAGCCGCTTCGCGTACTTCGATCCGGAAATGGCCGTTTGCGTCGGTGCTGAATCCGAAACCGTCGCTGCTCCTGCTGCCCTCTTGCTCCACCACAAGTTCGGCAAAAATCCGTATGCCTGCAGCGGCTGCACCTTCTGCGTCGACCAGAATTCCTTCGATCTGTGAGTATTCGAGGCTCTCATGGAGCAGAACGTAAGCGGCCTCGCCAGCGCGTCGCGGGCCGGGCGCCACGATCCGGCCGATGCGGGTTCCGTCGAAGCGTTCCGTTTCCGTGCCTTCGACGAATTCGGTTACGAAAACCTGCGCGGGCTCAGTCCAAGCCTCGCCATCGGCAGTCTGCAATTCGATTTCAACGCCGCCGTATTCCGGAAGCACAAATCGCAGAGGCTCCTCCGGTAGCGCTTCGAGGTCAAAGCCTTGCTCCAGGTTGATGCCGATCGGGCCGTCCACTGCAAGTGCCGCGCTCACGACTTGCTCATCCTCCAGGAATAGTTCGAGGCGGCGGAAGCGCGCCACGCCTTGGACGTCCGTGCGCAAGGAAAGCGGGCTGTGCGAGGAGCCGCTGCGATGGATGCGCAGCGCCACTGGAATGCCTTCGACTGGTTTGCCGTCGCCGTCCACGACCATCGCCGAAATGGATACCGACGGAGAGCAGAGAATCTCAACCTCTTGGCTGTCGCGCCCTCGATCCCGCGCCACGCCGAACAGGGAACCCTTGCGTGCGGCCAAGGCGCCATCGCCACGGACCATCGGCACGCGCACAGTGCCTTCGGCGCCAGTGCGATACACCACGGACAGCGCTTCGAGCACTGCTTCGATGTCGCGCGTTTCGAGCAGGAGTTGCTGTATGCGCGGCATGTCTTCCTCGCCGATGTCGGCGACCAGCACTTCGGCGTAAGCGAGCGGCTCGCGCGTTGCGGTGATCAGAACGCGGACCAGCATGCCTTCGCCCTCCGGCAGCGGGGTGCCTACAAGCGGATCCGGCGGGGCTTCCGGTGCTGTGGCTTCGACGCGCCCGATCTCTGCGGTCGGAGTCGGCGGAGCGGCGGGAATCGGGTCGAGGCGGCCGGCCTCGGGAGCGCGAATCTCTGTGCCTGACTCTTCGTTCACCGCTCCGTTCTTCGGCGTCGCGCCCGGTGAATCCCAGAACAACAGGAAGGCCCCGCCGAGGATGAGAATCACCACGATCAGGAGCGCAAGGACTCGTTGCATCACCTGTGATGATGCCGGTGACGTTCCGGCGTGGAGTTCGCATCGATACACTCGTGCGGAGCAACTCCACGCGTCGCGCGCCATGGTCGAGAGCAGTTCTGAGCCGACTGATTTTCTCCTGCTCTACCAGGAGTTGCGTGGGCTTGCGGATTACTACCTCAAGCGCGAGCGGCACGGCCACACGTTGCAGCCGACCGCTCTGGTGCACGAGGCCTGGGAGCGCTTGATGGGCTCCGGCGCGGAGCCTGGCAAGGAGCGGCCGTTTGAAAATCGCGAGCACTTTCTTGCCACCGCCGCGCGCGTGATGAGGCGCATCTTGATCGATCACGCGCGCGCGCGCGCGGCTGCGAAACGCGGCGGGGGCGCAGCCCGCGTGCAATTCGAGATCGATGAACTCGCGGCGCCACTCGATACCGATCCCGACGTCTACCTCGTCGCGCTCGATGCCGCGTTGGCCAAGTTGGCCGAATTCGACGCCCAGTCGGCGCAGTTGGTCGAGTTGCGATTCTTCGCCGGACTCACGATGGAAGAAACCGCGAAGATCCTCGGCGTCAGCCCCGCAACGGCTTACCGCGAGTGGGCTTTCGCGCGGACCTGGTTGCACCGTCACATCCAAGGAGGAACTCCATCGTGAGCGAAGCCGTCTCTTGGAAGCGAGTCAAGGAAGTGTTCGCGGCGGCGCGCGCACGCCCCATTGAAGAGCGCGAAGCATTTCTCGCCAAGGAATGCGGCACCGATGCCGCACTCGCCGACGAAGTGCGCGCTCTGCTCGGCGCCGAGCGCGAAGTGCCGAGCTTTCTCGACACCACCGCCGAGAAGACGCTGGGTTCGCTCGCGCGACCGGAACCGGACTTGCGCGAACCCGGCCACCGCATCGGACCCTGGATCTTGGAGCGGCGGGTCGGCTCGGGCGGCATGGGAACGGTCTGGCGCTGCCACCGTCACGACGACGAAGCGACTCCCTACGCGATCAAGTTCATGCGGCGCGGGCTCGACACCGCCCTGCTGCTGCATCGCTTCGCGATGGAACGGCGCACGCTCGCGGCGCTGGATCACCCCAACGTGGCGGCCCTGGTGGATGCGGGCGTGGACGAGCTCGATCGGCCCTTCTTGGTGATGGAATTCGTCGAGGGCGAGCCGCTCGACCGCTGGTGCGATCGCCGCCATCTGGGTCTTCGCGAGCGCGTCGAGCTCTTCGCGCAAGTCTGCGAGGCGGTGGATCACGCGCACCGTTCTTTGGTGGTTCACCGCGACCTCAAACCCGCCAACATTCTGGTGACTGATGACGGCGTACCGAAGTTGCTCGACTTCGGGGTCGCGCGGATGTTGGCGGAGGGCTCGGAACCCGACACCGGCACCGGGATGCACGCGCGCATGCTCACCCCGCGCTACGCGAGCCCCGAGCAGTTGCTCGGTGGACACGTCGGCACTTCGTCTGACGTCTATTCGCTCGGTGTGGTGCTCTACGAATTGCTGTGCGGAAGGCCGCCCTTCCCGCGCCGCGATGGTTCGATCGCGGAAGCGCGCGCCGACGCCGACGCTCAGCCGCTACGCCCCAGCCAGGCCGTCAGTGAGGAGGCTGCCAAAGCCCGTGATCTGCGCGCGGAAGCCCTGCGCCGCCAGCTCAGAGGCGACTTCGACACCATCGTGCTCACCGCGCTGCGGCCGGAACCGTCTCGTCGCTACCCCTCGGCCGGTCATCTTGCAGAAGACTTGCAGCGACACTTTGCGCGGCTTCCGGTGCGCGCGCGCGGCGACTCGATGGTGTATTTGTTCACCAAATGGACGCGCCGGCACCGCAGCCTGGTGGCCATGCTGCTGCTGCTTGCGGGCATTACCGCCGGCGGAGTGGTGGGCGTGACCCGGCAGGCGCGCATCGCGCAGGAGGAAGCAGCCTTCGCGCGCGCCGAAAGCGCCAGTCGCGACCGCGTGGTCGAGCTTCTGATCCTGTTGTTCCAGACGGCGATGGCCGACAACGTGGATCCCCACGACGTCACGGTGCTGCACCTTGCGGAGAGCGGCGTTGCACTGCTCGAAGAGGGCTGGGGAGGAGACGACCGCGTGCGCGCGCGCCTGATGACGGCGCTCGGCCGGGTGTTCGTGCACCTCAAAGCCGCAGGACGCGCTGAAAGCCTGATCCAGAGCGGCCTCGCGCTGCGCACTGCGCTTTACGGTGAAAATCACCTCGAAGCGGCCGAGTCTCTCGCCGCGCTTGGCGAGCTCCGTCGCGTTCAGCAGCGGCTACCGGAGGCGGAAGATCTGCTGCGCCGCGCTCTGGCGATCTGGCAGGAATCCGGAACCGGGAAAGGTTTGTCCGAGAGTTGGGCAGCCACGGCGCTCGGCCAAGTGTTGATGGAGCAGCAGCGGTTCCGCGAAGCCGAGACTTGGCTGCAACTTGCGCTTGAAGTGCGTGAGCGCGAGTACGGACCTGGCAGCTCGCCAGCCTTGGTCGTGCGCAGTCACATCGCCGCGATCCGCTTCCAGGAACGGCGCTACCGCGAAGCCGAGGAGATGCTCGCGCAAATCCTTATCGAACAGCGCAGCGCCAATCGCACGGCAGATCTGCATCACGCCAGCACCTTGAACAATTACGGACTCGTACTGCTGCGTCTGGAGGACCCGACGCGGCTCGAAGATGCGGAAAGCGCTTTCGAGCAAGCCATCGTGCTGCGCGATCGACTGCTCCCGGACAGTCACGCAGACCTGGCAGCCGCGTACAACAACCTTGCAGTGGCGCGCTTCACCTTGAAGAAATTTCCCGGAGCGGCCGAGGCCTTCAAGGCCGCAGCGAACTGCACCGCCCTGCTGCACGGCCGCGGCCACGCCGGGGTCGCGCTGCTGCGCCTGAATGAAGCGCGCAGTCTGATGAGCGCTGGCTTGCCTTCGACCGCCAGCCAGGTCATCACGGGAGCGCTGGCGGACATCGGCAAGAGCCTGCCATCGGACAATCCGCACGTGGTGGCGCTGAAGGAGACCTCAGGGCTTCTGCTGAACCAGTTGCTCCAGTCGATCAGCGCGCGGCTGGTGTTCGAAGAGCTCGAGCAGACCTTGATGGATTCGCCGAACGGAGACCCATGGGTTTTGGCGCGGGTGCGCGTCGGGCTGGCGACCGCGCGCGTGATGCTACGCGATGCCGCGGGCGCGGAGGCGGCTCTGAAGTCAGCGATCGCTCAGCTCGAGCTTGACCCGGAGCAGGAGCCCGAAGTCCTGGAGCAGGCTCGCCGTCTCCAGCAGGAAGTCGAGCGCTTGCGCGGGCTTTCGAACTAGGGCAGCGCTGAATCCGCTCGCTGGCCCCAAAAAAGGATCCGGCCCCGTTCAGCGTGAGCCGAGACGGGGCCGGAGCAAGGATCGCGCCTTTCGGCGCTCGGAATCAGGTTCTCGGAGGGCTCCCCTCCCTCCACATGAGACTGCGCAGAGAGACCGCGGATCCTCTCAACTTTTCGGAAATTTTCACTTTCCAGCAGCACGAGCCTCGATGTCTGCCTGGACCTCACTCGCTGTCCAGGGCAGCCGGATCGTCTGGACTCCGCTCACATCCTGAACCTGCACCCTCATGCCGTCCTCGCGCGGGTACGGGAGCCAGGTCCAGCCACCGTCCTCGTCCACGCTCGCCACGTACAGGCGCAGGCGATACTCACCCGCCAACGAGAGTTTGCGCTCCGCCTCGGGGCTGTCCTTGAACGCGATCCACCACGAATCGGTCTCTTCCTCGCCGTTCATCAGACTCAACTCGACGTAGAGCTGCTGCCCGACCTCCAGAAGGCTCCGATCGGCGAGGACGAGCTGCAACTGCGGGCCGGGCTGCAACATGAGCTCCAGCCGATCCGTCTCCACTTTCAAGTCGATTTGCTTGTATTCCTCGCCGCGAATCCACAAGTGGAGAGGTTCCTCGCCGGCCAGGAATCCGAAGTGTCCGCTGCCAGCCCATTGCCAATCCTCTGGCTTCTCCACAACAGAGGATGTCAACGCGTAATTCAAGTCGCCGGTGACTTCGCGCCCTTCCGGGGTCCGGCAGTCGACCTGGATGACGCGAAGCTTCCCGCGCAGGTCGAGCGGATCGAGGCGCGAGTCCGGCGTTGCGGAAAGTTCGTGCGATTGGACTCCCAGCACGCGCCAGAGCACGCGGTCACTGTTTTCGTCGCACACCCAGAGCTCAGAAAGTTCGGGCGCGCCCGGACCGCAGCGGAAAGTACCGCTGCGTTTGACGCCCCCTTGCGAGCGCACGCGCGTGGACTCCGGGGTGGAACCTTGCTCGACCAGCTGCACGCGGATCGAGACGTTCGCCGCAGCCGGGTCGCGAAGGATTTGCCCCGTCACGAAGAGGCCGCTGGTGAACTCAAGGAGATGCTCCTGCTCGCCCGCGACCCAGGGCACGAAGGCCAGGGCATAGTCGCGATGGCGCGCTTCGAGGCGAAAGGTGCCGTCGCGGGAGAAGCCGCGTATGCGGAACAGGCCGTCGCGATCGGTGAGGGTCCGGGTGTCGCGCTCGCTGCGCCAAGAATCACGGCCACGGCTGCGCTGGAAGCGCTGGGACAGCGCCACGTCCGCGTGCGCGACTGCCACGCCCGCAGCGTCCACCACTCGGCCGATGGCGAGCCATGGAAGCTCTGCCAACTTGACGTCGCCGAGGTCGTTTACGCCGACGCGCCAATCCGCGCGCCCTTCGATCCGAGCGCCAAGTGCGATCGCAGCGCTGTCGCCTTCCTCCGCCTCGCGGACGAACTCGATCCAGCGTCGAGATCCTGGCTGGTTCTCCATCCAGTCTTCGCCGATGGTGCGCCACAGACGGCCGTCGTCGTCGGTGCGCTCTTCTTCGCTCGATACGTCCGACCAACTCGACGAAACGAATCGGTCCTGAACCAGCACGGCAGTGTCGCGCAGCGGTTGTCCGTCCGCATCGAGCAAACGCACCAAGAAAGACGGCCGCAGCACCTGTTGGCTGACGTCGACCGTCGCCGTGACTCCGGCCGCATCAGGACCGGAACACTTCACGGATTCCCAATTTTCGGTGCCGTCGAAATCCACCGCCACCGTTAGCGGTTCGCCGACGCCGACGTAGGGAAAGAAAGCCTCGCTGCCCTCCGCGTCGATGGTGTGACTGCCGTGCGAGGCCAGTTCTTGAAAGCCTTCATCGACGTACCAGTCGGGCAGGTCGGCCTCCCAGGCGCCCTGCACCATCACCCGCGCCTTGCCTTCGAAGGGTCGGTGATCGGCGTCGAAGAGACTCACGCGAAGGTTGCCGAAGGCCGGGATCACCAAGATTTGCTCTTCTGCGGGCACCTCGTCCAAGGAAATTTCGATCTCCGGACCCTCCTTCAGAGGAATGCTGGCGGCAAGGAACATCCGTGCGCCTTGATTGCCACCTCCGAGGGTTTCTTGAAGATGGGAGAAGGCGGCGCGGCCCTGCTCGTTGGTGGTGCGCTGCTCACTCCAAGAGGACCAGTCGCCGTTTTGCTCTCGCAATCTGATCGGAAAGCCGGCGAGCGGCTGGTCGCGCGCGTCCGTCACCAACACGCGCAAACTGTGATCCGTTTCGAGATAGAGCGTGGCCTTCTGCCCATCGGGGCCTTGCGGGTGGTAGAGCTCGCCGTAGCGCGATTCGCTGCGGCCGAGGATGCGGAACCAATCCTGCGGTTGCGGAAGGGAGACCTCGCCGTTCTCGTCCGCGCGGGCGTGCCGAGCGAAAGTTTTCGCGAGCGGTTCCCAATCGTCGTGGGTTTCTTCCAGGGCGGCGCGGAGCTCTGCGCGGTCGTAGTGATCCGGGTCGAACACCCAGAGCTCGGCCCCTGGAATCGGTTCATGACTGAAGAGGTCAAGGACCCGCAGATTCAGGCGCGGACCCTCGGCGCGCGTCCAGTCGTCGAGGTCGGTGGAGCCGGCGGCTTCGGTTTCGACGCGTCCCAATCCGCCAGGATCTTGCGGGGCGTCGCCAGAACCGCGCAGGGGGTCGGCAGCAGACGGGTGTTGGGCGGACGCGCCGGCGCC